>NZ_JAVTWC010000102.1:0-5763 GCF_032229445.1 Tahibacter sp. | reverse complement strand
AGAACGTGTCGAGGTCCGGCGCATCCGGATAGCGGCCCGACATGCCGATGATCGCAATCGCATCGTGGCTGCCGGCAGCGCGCGGCGCGGCCGATCCGGAACGCGTGGCGTGTACTTCCGGGGTCGGCGGCGTGACATCGCTCGCTTCCGGCGTTGCCTCTGGCGTCGGGGCCAGCACGGCGCTGTCTGCGATCGGCGCCGGGGTCGGCACCGCTTCGTCGGTACGCTGCGCCATCAGCTGGACGAGGTACTGCGCCAGTTGCTGCACGTTCGGAAAGTCGTAGATCCGCGCCGCCGGCATCGACAGGGTGTAGCGACGATTGATCGTGCGCACCCATTCCACGCCGATGATCGAATCCAGTCCCATTTCGGCAAAGGGTTTTTGCGGCTCGACGTCCGACACGTCCATGTACAGCGCGTCGGCCAATGTCCGCGCCAGTTCCGCCTGGACCTTGTTCGTGTCGGGCGTCCTGTCGATGCGCGTCGGCATCACAGCCGCAGGCGTTGAGCCCTCCCCTTCACGGGGAGGGTGGGCTGGGGGCGGTGTTTGCTGGGCGACCGGTTCGTGCTGCACCGCGGCGGCCATGCTCGCCGTCACTGCACGTGCCGGCGCCGATGTCAGCCGCGTCAGCGCGATGCCGGCCGGCTTTCCGCTCGCACGCGCGGCGCGCGGCGTACGTTCCGCCAGCGCGGCGGTCGCGACCAGTGCAATACCGCCAGCGGACTCCTCGTCGACGCGACGGGTGGCCTCCACGGTGCTGACCGCCGCAGATGTCTCCAGCGCAGATGTCTCCAGCGCCGCTGTCTCCACCCAATGGAGGTCCCGCGCAAACGGATACGTCGGCAGCGCCATGCGCCGCGGCGGCGCAGCGCCGAACAGCGCCGCCCACGGCAGCGCATAACCCTGGCAATACAGGTCCGCCAACCCGTACAGCGCCTCGTGCGCATCGCGGCCGTCGACCGATCCGGTCGACACGCGACCGATCAGTTCCTGCCCGTACTGCAGCATCGTCTTCTGCCCGCTGAATTCGCGCGGCACGACGCCGGTGAACACCTTCGCAGGCCGTTCGCCAGCTTCGGCGCGCGCGAGCAGATGCAGTGCGTCCTCGACATCCTGCGCCACGATCACGCAGCGATGCGCGAAGTGCTGGCGCCCGCACAGCAGCGTGTAACCGAGCGACTGCACTGCCGCGGCATCCCACTCGCGTGACCGCAGCACAACGCTCAGATCGCGCAACCGCTGCTGCAAGGCCACGGCGCTTTTCGCCGACAGCGCCAGCAGCCAGTACGGCGCCACGCCGGTGGGCACCGCTTCGACCGGCGCCTCGGCCTCGCGCACCACCATGTGCACATTGGTACCGCTCATGCCGAACGCGCTCAGCGCCGCATGGCGCGGTCCGTCCGACAGCCATGGCCGCGTCTGCCGGTTGACGTGGAACGCGCTGCGTTCCCAGTCGATGTATTCGCTTTGCTCCTCGCAGTGCAGGCTCGCCGGGATCTGGCGATGCTGCAGCGCCTGCACCGCACACACCAGGTTCACCAGCCCCGAGGCGGCAAAGGTGTGACCCACATTGCCCTTGGTCGAGGTCAGCGCGCAGAACCCGCGCTCGGCCGTGTGCGCGCCGAACACCTCCTGCAGCGCATTGACCTCCACCGGATCGCCCAGCCGCGTGCCCGTGCCGTGCGTGACCACATAGCCGATCTGCCGCGCATCGATGCCCGAGCGCGCGTACACCTCACCGATCAGTTCCGCTTGCGCGGCGCCGTTCGGCGCCGTGATGCCGTTGGTATGGCCGTCGTAGTTGATTCCGCTGCCCACGATCACCGCACGGATCGGATCGCCGTCCGCCTGTGCCCGCGACAGCCGCTTGAGCACCACCGCCACCACCGCCTCGCCCGGTACCAGGCCGTTCGCACGGCGATCGAACGCATAGCAGCGTCCGTCTTCCGACAGCATCCCGGCCTGGCTCATTCCCCAGTACGCATGCGGAGTCAGCATCAGGTTCACACCGGCCGCGATAGCGGTGTCGCATTCGCCGCTGCGCAGGCTCTGGCAGGCCTGATGTGCGGCCACCAGACCCGACGAACACGAGGTGTTGAGCGCCATCACCGGACCGCGCAGGTTCAGGAAATACGACAGCCGCGACGCGAGGATCGCATCGTGATTGCCCGTCAACGTGGCCTGCGTGCCAGCCAACCACTGATACTCGCCCTGCTCCGCGCCGACGAAGACGCCAATCTTCTGCTGCGTGCATTGCGACTGCCCGTACGCGGCGTCTTCCAGCGCATTCCATGCTTCCTGCAACAGCAGGCGCTGGCGCGGGTCCATGCCGAGTGCTTCGCGCGGCGAAATCTCGAAGAACGCCGCGTCGAACTCGGCGACGCCGGGCACCGCGCCGAGCCACTTGCTCGTTATGCGCTGCGCGGACGCAACACTGTTGTCGTAATAGCTGCGCCAGTCGAAGCGATCCGAGGGGATCTCGGTGACCGCCTCGCGCGCGTCGACCAGGGTGTTCCAGAATTCCTCGACTGTACGCGCCTGCGCGAAACGGCCGCTCATGCCGACGATCGCGATCGGCTCGAGCACCGACGGCGCAGCGGCGATGTGCGCATCGGCGCTGCGCTGACGCCCGCGCGTGCGTGGGATGGGCGGAGCCATCGCGCGAGGCGCCGCCATGGGCGCTACCGGTACAGCGGCGACGTCCTGCTGGTAGAACGCCTGCAGCGGTGCGACGTGCCGTGACAGCAGGTAGGCGACCACCTGTTCCAGCGTCGGATGGCTGAAGAAGACCGCGGGCGTCAGCTCGATCGCGTAGTGCTGCGAAATGCGACGCGCCCAGTGCGCCAGCAAGATCGAGTCGAAGCCGTAGTCGACCAGGTTCTCCTGCGCGTGGATCTGGTCATGGCCAAGCTTGAGCAGCTCGCCGATCTGCGCCTTCAGCTCCCACTGCACGCAGTCCTCGAGCGACAGGCCGCGCAGCTCCGCCCGGCGGCGCGCCGGGCTCTGAGCCGGAACCACCGCCGCCGCCCGTTCGGGCGCTGCGTTCTCGCGTGGCCCCTGCATGCCGAGCGTGCGTTCGATCCGCGCGCGCTGCCCGACCATGACGAGGTAATGACCAGCCGGCTGGGCGAGTGTCTGCTCGAGCACGTCGAGCCCCGCCTGCGCGCTCAGTGCCGCCTGGCCACTCGCCTGCAGGTACAGCGCCAGGTTTTCCGCGTCGGCGACCTGCATCCCGCCGTCGGCCCACACAGGCCAGTCGATCGCGATACGCCGGCCCGGGCCTGCCACATGTTCCGCGTAGGCCATCTCGAAACGATTGCCCAGTGCGTAGTCGCCGCTGCCAAAGTCGCCCAGTACCGCCGCGCTCGAACCGAAGTAGCACACGAACGCGAGAGGCTGATCCTGCATCACCTCATCGAGCACCTGCGTGCCGCGCACCTTCGGCGCCAGTACGCGCGCGAATGCATCGGCGTGCTTGTCCAGCAGCGACCCCGCCTCCAGCACGCCGGCCGCGTGGAACACGCCCTCGATCGCGCCGAAGCGCTCGACGGCCCGCGCCACGCCGTGACGCATCGCCGCTGCATCGGCGACGTCGGCGGCGACATAGAGAACTTCGCCACCATGGCGAGTCCAGGTCTGCAGCTCGGCCTGACGCGCGTCGTCCAGCTCACGCCGGCCGCTCAGGACCACGTTGGCCGCATAGCGTTCGAGCAGATGGCGTGCGACCACGGCACCCAGGCCACCGGCACCGCCGGTGATCCAGTACACGCCGCCGTGACCCAGCGCGTTCGATGCCGCGGTCAGCGGCTGTTCCTGCACCTGCAGCACGTAACGACGGTCCGCGTCGTGGCGCACGCTGCGCAGTGACGCGGCGCGCAATTCCTGCCACAGGGATTGCGTCCACTGCTGCACGCTGGCCGAGCTGCGCAGCGCGCCGTGCCGTACCAGCACCGCGACCGGCAGCGACGGGACCAGTACGCCCAGCGAACGCTCGATCCCTATCCACGACTCGGCATGGCAGCGCGACAGCGCATCGCCGTACGCCGTGCACAGCAGCAGCCTGCCGCACGACAGACCCGAGGCGAACAGGCCTTGCAGCAGCGACAGCAGGCTGCGCCAGTCGCCCTCGCCAGCGGATTCCCGCAAGGTCACGCCGACGACCACGGCGTCGACCTTGCCGTGTTCTTCGGCGAGCAGGGTCGACACGCGACGACAGCTCGCACCGTCGTCGCGTACGAAGACGTAGCGATTCGCGCCGATGCGTTGCTCGGCGTCTCCGGGCAGCACGCAGACCGCCAGCGCCTGCGGCGCGATCTCGCGCAGGGTCTGCTCGACGTCATCGGCCATCGTCGCGTCCGCGACGAAGCACACGATGCGCGCGATGTCGTGCGCCGGCTGCCCGGGCGGCTGCGCCAGCCAGCGCTCCTGCAGGATCATCAGTTCCGCGGCTGCCGCGGCATCGTTCGGGCGCTCTGCCGCGGCGAATGCCAATCCGTGCAGTGCGGCGCACACGGTGCCGTGCTCGTCGCACAACTGCACGTCGACGCTCGCCGTATCGGCCGTCGAGGTGTTGCGCAGCAGCGCGTATCCGCTATCGCCGAGGCCGGCGAACAGCTCCAGGGTGTCCAGGCTCTGCGGTGCGAGAGATTTGCCGAGCAGCTCCTGCGCGGCCTGCAGGACCGTCTCCAGTGCGGAGGGCCGCAGCAGGCAGGCGGATTCGATCGCATCCGTGTGTTTCGGCAACCCCCATGGCACCACCATCGATGCCGGTGCGGCCTCTTCGGCCTGCAGCCGGTCGATATCCACCGTCGTGACTTCGCCACGGGTGCGCAGCGCCGTGCCGCAGCCGTGGATCGACCGCATGCCCGGCTCGGGCTCGCTGAAGATCTCGTATCCGACCGGACCGGTGCTGGCCCCATGCAGGGCAATGTGCATCGGTATCGGATGACCGTCGAAACGGGCCGGCTGTGGCCAGCTCACCGCCCGCAGGCTCAGCCCCTCGCCATCGCCGAGCTTCCATCCGGCCGCGAGTTCCAGCGCCGCCCGCGCCATCTCCAGATGCAGGAGAGCATGCTGTCCGTTCGCGCCGAGTTCGCTGCTGAAGCGCTGCTCGTCGAGGTCGGATGTGTTCCGCTGCACCAGCGGATGCAGCATCGCGACCACGGTTGCCGGCACGCGGGTCGTTGACGGCGCAATCCAGTAGCGCTCCTGCGCGAACGGATACGTCGGCAGCGATACGCGCCTTGGCGTCGTCGCGCCGTACAGTCGCTGCCACTCGATCGCGAGGCCCTTCACCCACAACTCGAGCAGCTTGCGGTGCTTGCCGCGCGATAGCCACTTGCCGACCAGTTCGTGCATTTCCTCGTCGGCGGCGAACGCGGCCAGCGTGTCCCGGCCGCTGCGCGTTTCCCCGTCGTGGAGATCGTCGATGTGACGCTCTCCGGCGACATACCGGCGCAGCTTGTCGCGCAGCTGGTCCACGGAGGTCGCCGTCAGCGCGAGACGATGCGGCATCGGCTCGCGGCCGGCCTGCAAGGTGTAGGCGATGTCGGCGAGATCACTGTCGTCGAGCCGTCCCGCTTCGCTGAAGGCCAGCAGGTCGGCGGCTCGCTGCCGCAGGCGTTCGGCGCTGCGCGCCGACAGGACGATCACGCGATCGAGGCCCGAGCGTCGCGCCGCTTCGGGCGGCGCACCGCGTGTCGCCCGGTATTCCTCGATCACCAGGTGCGCATTGGTGCCGCTGTAGCCGAACGAGCTCACCG
>NZ_JAVTWC010000101.1:119063-199210 GCF_032229445.1 Tahibacter sp. | reverse complement strand
GAGTGATCGCTCAGAACCACCGGTTCTGATCACTCTGAACGCCCAACGGGCCGGGACGAAGAGTGATCGCTCAGAACCGCAGGTTCTGATCACTCTGAACGCCCAACGGGCCGGGTGAAGAGTGATCGCTCAGAACCACCGGTTCTGATCACTCTGAACGCCCAACGGGCCGGGCGGCCAATGCGCAGCATTGGCCAGGGTCGTGGAGATCTGGTGCACGGCCCAGGTGCAGCAATGTTTTCGATTGCAGCGGCGTAAGACGACGCTGTGGAGATCTGGTGCAGGTCACAGGAGTTGCAGTCCAAACAATTTCGCAGCCCTCCCAGGTGAGATATCGCCCCCAGTGCAGGCACAAGGTGTTTCGCAGGCACTGGTCTGCAGCAATCATCCATCCACCAAGCTGTGAAAGGGGGCCTCATGGCACTGACTGATTTTCAGGACACCTACACGATCCTGCACAACGTCGACTACCCCGATGTCGTCTCGATGAACAAGGACGACTCCATCCAGATCATCCTCGTGCCGCATCCGGTCACCGGCAACCCGACCCTCGACTCGTTCGAGGTCACGCCGACCACCAGTCCGCACGTCGATACCTGGAAGAACGCGACCGATCTCGCGTATGACCCGGTCAGCGACCGGATCACCGGAAAAATCTGGAATCTCGGTCCGCCCGACTCCAACAACGTGCGGCACTATGTCGAGCGCGCTTTCTGCATGACGCTCGACGGCAATCCATCGCTGCGCACGCAGCGACTGCATTGCTACGTCGGTGCCGGCGGTAGTGGCGGCGATCCCGACGACGGCAGCTGGGCCGGTGATGTGAACTGAGCAGGCACTGCACGGGTGCCGCTGCGGCACCTGTGCTTCGGATTCAGGGAGCCGAAATGCGATCGATCGGGTTGAACGGTGCCGTAGCCGTGGCGCTGCTGGTTGTGTTATTGCCGGGTTGCGCCGCTTTCAGTACGCGTGACGGCATGACATCCGCGCCGGAATTCACGGCGGAATCCGCGTCGGCCCGCATTCCCGACGCGGCCGCCAGTTACTCGGAAACGCTGCCACCACCGCAGGCACCGCCGGACTTCGGCGCCTGCGAGCGGCCCAGCGACTACATCGTCGAGGCCGCGAACACGCAGCTGGCCGCCACGCTCGCGCAGCAGTACGCGGACCTGTTCGGCGCCAAGCAGGCGGGCAGCCGCGTGCTGTTCCAGCGCCGCGCCGGCGATACGCAGCAGCAGGACGAACTCGATCGTCTCGCGCGCGATCCGGCCCTGGTCGTCACCGAGGAAGCGCGCTTCGAGCTGGATGGTGTGCACGGCGGCGATCCGTTGCAGTTCCGCAATGAAGCCTTGTGGAAATCCATTCATATGCCGGAGGATCGCGATCTGCAGGCCGGCGAACCGGTCAATGTCGCCGTGATCGACGGTCCGGTGCGCACGGATCACCCGGATCTCGACAACGTGGTGCATATCGAGCCGCGCCTGCGCGACGTGGACGGCAACTGCGGCCACGCCGACTGCTGTCCGCAGGTCGCCGCGCCCGCGCCGTTCTGGCACGGCACGCGCATCGCCGGAGTCATCGGTGCCCGGCGCGGCAACGACGTGGGCGCATCCGGCATCGCGCCGGTCCGCAGCCTCGTGTCCATCAATGCCAATCTCGGCGGTTGCGCTGGTGAATTCAGTCTCGCTGCCGCGCTGCATTGCGCGATCGAATACCGCGACGCGGAAGGCCGGCCGGCGCGCGTCGCCAACATCAGCATGGGCAGCACACAGCGGCTCGCGACCACCGCGGTGACCACGGCCCTGCAGCGCGCGCGCAGCGCCAATCTGCTCGTCGTCGCCAGCGCCGGAAACCGCGGCACCAACATCGACACCATGTACCGCTGGCCCAGTTCGGTGAACGCACCCAATGTCATCACCGTGCAGTCGCGCCGCTACGACGGCCAGCTGCTCAAGAACGCCAACTTCGGTTTCGGCACGGTAGACCTCGCCGCACCCGCGCCGACGAGCGGCCAGGGCGGCAGCCTATGTGCGGCAAGCACACGCGTGACCGGCGATGACGCGTGCACTGGCGACTACGCGGACTTCGCCCAGTCCTCCGCCGCCGCCGCGGTGGTGACCGGCGCGGCCGCTCTGGTCTGGAGTGATCGCCGTTTCGGGAATTGCAGCGCCGAGCAGATGCGAACGCTGCTGCTGACCAGCCGCAGCCATTGCCTGGCCGGACGCAGCTACCGCAACGGCAACGACTACGAAGTCTGCCAGCTCGACCTGGCGTTTCTCTCGGCGGAGGACACGGCCGGACAGCAGGCCCTGTGCGGCGGCGGCGCGCGCTGAACCGAACTTACGGCGGCGACACGGCCGTCGAGGCCGTGCGCGCCGCTTCGTCCACTGCCTGGTTCCAGCCGAATGCCGCAAGCACGCGCTGCCAGCTCGCATCCAGCGGCGCCTCGATGCACAGGCGCCGCTGTTCGAGCGGATGATCGAAGCTCAGGCGCCAGGCGTGCAGCAGCAGGCGGTGCATGGACCAGTGGATGCGGAACAGGCGATTGTGATCGCCGCGGCCGTGCGTGGTATCGCCGATCAGGTGATGCGAGGCATGCGCGAAATGGCGGCGGATCTGCTGGTAGCGGCCCGTTTCCGGCTGCACCGCGAGCAGCGCATAGCGCTGTTGTTCGTAGCGTCCCATCGCGATCGGCAGCTCGACGGTGGCGAGCCGTCGCCAGTGCGTGCGCGCTTCGCGCGCCGGACCTTTGAGGCTGGCGCCGCTGAGCGGATGATCGATGCAGCCGCTTTCCTCCGGCCAGCCGCGCACGACCGTCAGGTATTCCTTGCCGACGCTGCGCTCCATGAGCTGCTGGCCGAGCTGTGCGGCGATCTCGCGCGAACGCGCCACGAGCAGCACGCCGCTGGTCGCGCGGTCCAGCCGGTGGGCGAGATACAGCGTGCCGCCGACCTGCGCGCGCAGGCGGTCGATGACGTAGTCATCGTCGGCGCCGACGAGATTGCTGCGATGCACGGCCAGGCCCGGCGGCTTGTCGACGACGACCAGCGCGTCGTCCTGGTAGAGCAGTGTGAGCGGCGGTCCTGCCGACGGCGGCGCGGTACTCATCCCTGCGCCGGCACGCGCATTTCCGCCAGCAGCCAGTGCGCCGGGTAGACCTTTTCCATCAGCCAGCGCAGATAGCGCATATCCACATGCACGGCGCGCTTGTAGCGCGGATCGAACCACCAGCTCGCGCTGACGGATTCCCAGTTGCTGTCGAAATTCAGGCCGATGAGTTCGCCGCGCGCGTTGAGCACGGGCGATCCGGAATTTCCGCCGGTGGTATCGAGGTTCGTCAGGAAGTTGACGGTCTGCGTGCCCAGCGCCGGGTCGGCGGTCTGTCCGAAATCGCCCTTGGCGATCGCCGCGAGCAACGGCTCCGGTGCGGCGAACGGATCCTTGCCGGTATTTTTTTCCACAATGCCCGCCACCGTCGTGACCGGGCGGTAGTCCACGCCGTCGCGCGGGCTGAATCCGGCGACGCGGCCGTAGCTGACGCGCAGGGTCAGGTTCGCATCGGGAAACAGCGGCTTTTTCTGGTGCATGTACCAGCGCTTGAGCGCGGCCATGTAGGCCGGACGCAGGCGCAGCAGCTCGCCGTCACGCCGCTTGCGCTCCTGTTCGAGCCGCAACAGCGTCGGCTGGATGCGCGCGGCGAGTGTGAGTAGCGCGTCCTCGCTTGCGCGCACGCTCGTCGGTTCAGCCTTCATCTGTCCGAGGCGAAATGCCTCATCGCCGAGCCGGGTCGCGCCATAGACGCGCGCCAGCGTCGCCTCGGTCGATTCCGCATCGGCGCCGAAGGCCGTGTCCAGATCGGCGATGCGCTGCGCCGGAGGCAGCTCACGGTAGCGCCGCAGCAGTTCCCGCAGCAGGGCCTGTTCCGTGCCCGCGGCGTAGCGGCGCTGTACCTGCTTGAGCTGCGCTTCGATCAGGTTCTCATCACGCGCCTGGTACCCGGCTTCGCGCTGCGCATCGGGCTTGCCGCGTTCCAGCGCGAGGCGCTGCAGCGTATTGGCCGCGCGCAGCAGCTGGGTCTGGGTCAGGATCAGGTTGAGGATCAGGTCGCGCTCGCGCGTCGCCGACGCCTGCGCGAGTTCGGCCTGTACCGCGTCGATGCGGCGCAGGGTTTCGCCGCTGTCCAGGCAGCGCTCGCCCTTGGCGCAGCGCCCGTTCCCGCCGCCATCGTGCTGCAGCCACGCGAGCATGGCCTGCTCCGCCTCGGCGCGCTGGCGCCGCGCATCGCTGCGCAACAGGCCGGTGCGTTCGCCGTTCGCGCGCTTGCTGCTGTTCTTCAGGCTCGCGAGCTGGCTGGCGTACTTCACCGCCGCGTCCGCGTCGCTGCCGCCTTCGCGCTCGATCACGCCGATCAACGCGTCCAATGCGTCGACATGGGCTGCGAGTCCCCAGTCGATGCGTTCGGCGAACTCGCTCGCGAGCCGATGCCGGTAGGTGATGCCTGGATAGCCGGCGAGCATGGCGAAGTCGCCATCCTTGGGTCCGTCGCGTGCGATGCGCAGGTGCGCCGGCGGGGTATACGGCCGGTTTGCGGCGTCGTAGTCGGCCGGCTGGCCGTCGGCCCCGACGTAGGCGCGCAGCAAGGCGAAATCGCCGCTGTGGCGCGGCCACATGAAATTGTCGATCTCGTCGCCGTACTTGCCGATCGCGCTGGGCGGTGCATAGACCAGGCGCACGTCGCGCAGCTCCAGCTGCTGGATGCGGTAGAACTCGGCGCCGTAGTCCATCGTGGCGACACTGCAGCGGCGTCCCCGCAATGCTTCGCACTCGGCCACGATGGCCTTGCTCGCGCGGTCGATCGCGTCGAAATAGGCGAGGCCTTTCTTGCCCTCGGCAGTCTCGAGCACGCGTGCGGTCACGCGGTCGAACCGTTCGGTCACGAGCACGCGGAAATCAGGGCTGCCGCGCAGTTCAACGGATGCGTCGGCTGCGGCGAAACCGCTGTCCAGCAGATTGCGCTCGGGCTTGCTGTTGTACTGGATGATGCCGTACGCGACGTGATGGTTCGTCACCAGCAGCCCCTGGCCCGACACGAACGCACCGGTGCCACCGCCGGCTTTCACTACCGCACTGAGCGGTGCGGCGGTCAGGTCGGCAAGGGCTGCCGGGTCGCCCTGGAAGCCGGCGGCGCGCAGCTGTGGCGCCAGCTCCGGCAATTGGTTCGCCATCCACATGCCTTCGTCGGCCGCGGCGGAAAGGGCCAGGCAGGAGGCGAAAACCAGGACGAGCGGGCGCAGCACGGGCATGGCGTAATCCGGGGAAAACAGCGGCCGGCAACCATAGCAATCCGTCCGCAGCCCCGGTAGTGCGATCCGGCATGCGCCGCAGCGCCGTCAGATCGTTACGGCGCTGCCGTCGGGCCAGTGCAGCGCCGGCAGCAGGCGCACGGCGCTCTGCAGGTCGCCCCGTTCGAGCGCGCTGACGAAGGGACCACCGTTGGCGAGGTCGAGCAGGCGGCTGCGCGCGATCGACCAGGCCCGGTCCGGCGACTCGCTGCCGTCGAGATAGTTCGCGGCCAGGCGCTGTACCAGCGTCGCGTAGCGCGTGGCGACGTCGACGCGCGCGGTCGCCGGTCCGGCGGATTCGCTCACGGGCACGCGGTCTGCCAGGCCGGCTGTGTCGCGTGGTGCGGTCTGGGAATAGGTGCCGATCACGGACGCCAGCAGGAGGGTGGCGCTGGCATAGAGCAGGGACAGGTGCATGAGCGGCCTCGCATTGCGGGAATCGGTCGTTGCCTTTGCGTACGCAATGACGCCGGGGCAGGGATCACGCGCACCGGCGCGGCGCGGCATCAGGACGCGGAAACGCATGAATCAGTTCTGCGGGTACGCGGTGAAGGCGTAACGCTGACTTCTGCTCGGCACATGTGATGCCGGTTGCGTGCGGGGACCATCGTTTCGCGTGCAGCGTGGGCCTCGCGCCGGCGTTCGGCTCCCCCGGCGTATCGCGTCGCTCGGGTGTCCTGCATCGGCGCCGTCCTGCATCGGTGCCGTACTGCGCTTGATGTATGCCAGCACACATCCGGAGGTCCCGATGAAACAACTGATCGCGCTCACTCTGTTGCTAGGCGCTGGCGGCGCGCACGCAGCGATCTGGCCCTCGGCCGCGGCGCCCTGCAACGGCACCTTGCAGGCCTGCATCAACGGCACGGCGTCCGGTGGTGCCGTGCTGATACGTAGCTCCTCGTTGATCGACGAGGAACTCGTCATCAACAAGAGCTTCTCGCTGTTCGCCGCCCCGGGCTACCGGCCCAGGCTCGCCACCTCGCGCAGCATTGCGGCCTCGGCGCCGTCCGGCGCAAGCTATTTCCTCGAGGTGCGTGGCATCGATCTCACGCGGGGCAGGCTCACGGCGAATGCCAGCGGTGCGACCGACGCGAGCATCACGCTGGAGCGCATCAACGTCGCGGAAGGCGTGTTCTCCGCTGCGATCGAAATCGTCGGCGGCAGCGGCACGCTGACGCTGGACATCAGCAACTGCCGCATCCGCAAGCCAGCGAACCTGGCCGAACCGGGGCAGCGCGCGATCGGCATCGCCGCGCTCGGTACCCAGTCGTATCTGACGCTGTTCCACAATCGCATCGACATCGACGAAAGCGAGGCCGGTGCCGCGATCCGCCTGCGCACCAGCGGCAGCACGTACTTCAGTGCAGTCGGCAACGATATCCGCGGACGCAACTTCATGGCCGGCATCAACGCCGTGCAGACGGGCGCGGGCAGCATCCTCAACGCGAATTTCCTCAGCAACGTCGTGCGCGGCCAGGCCGGCGGCATCGAGTCGCCCGGTGCGCTCAGCATCAAGGTCGACGCCGGTACCGCGCGCGTCGTGATGCGGCACAACACGCTCGTGCGCAACCAGAACGGCATCGCGATGAGCGGCGTGGGCAGCCTCGCGCCCTCGAGCGTCGACCGCAACATCATCGCCTGGAATACGAGCGGGCTGACCATTCCGGCCGCGCAGCAGGGCCAGGTCAGCGTCGACAACAACCTGTTCCATGCCAACGCCAGCAATGCCTACATCGCCGGCAGTGCCAACCTCGCGACCGACCCGCAACTGATCAGCCAGCACAATCTGCGCCCGGCCCCGGACTCGCCGGTACTCGGGGCTGGTACCTTCGCCAGTACGATCAATCCGCTCGTCGCGCTGCCCGAACTCGACGCCGACGGCCTGGTGCTGGGCCGGGCCAACACCGACCTCGGCGCCTACCAGCGTCATGGCGTCCATCGCGTCCACCGCGCCGTCGGCGGCAGCGGCACCTTGTCCGGGCCGGGCATACCGGCCGGCGGCTTCGTGCCGTTCGTGATCAGCCAGAACTGGAATCCGGACGGCGGCGTCGGCGTCTACAACAACGCCGCGGTAGGGCTGAGCTACGGCAGCTTCTGGCAGATCTTCAACCAGAACTTCTCGGCGCTGCCGGCCAACAGCGCGTTCAACGTCTTTGTACCCTCGCGAAACAACCTGCCGTTCCAGGACACCTCGGCCAGCACGACCAGCGCCAATGCGCCGTTCGCCAGCATACCGGCAGCCCTGCGCAACGATTCCAGCCTGTTCTGGCTGTTCACGCTCAACCGCACGATGACGCCGACCGTGGGCGCGCTGAATCCGCATCCGGTCGCGCTGCGGTATTTCGGCGGCTGGAGCCTGCACAACACGGACGACGCGGATTTCCCGCAGAACGCGAGCTATTCGCTGTACTGGCAGGACATGAGCCCGAATGCCTACGTGCACTATGTCAGCGCGGCCAACCGCAGCGGCAACACCACCACGCTCGATCATCCGCTGCTCAACGGCAATCCCTGCGCGCTCGTGCAGTTCTCCGCCAGCACCGCCGGCGGCGTGTTCAACCCGCACGAACTCGGCGTCTACTACACCGGTTCACGCTGGGCGCTATTCAACCAGGACGGCGCTACGCTCGCCGACGACGTGGCAATGAACGTGCTGGTCGACCCCGCCCAGGCCGAGTTCTGCGACCGGCTGTTCGCCGATGGGTTCCAGTAGCTGCGCCGGCCTGTCGAGGTTTCGCACGATTCGGGTAGCATTGGCAGCGCCATGATTGCCAATCCAAGAAAGACCCGATCGCTGCTGCGACTGGGCCCGGTGGACCTGGGTTCGCTGCGCGATGACATCCTCGCGATCCCCGATTCGACCTGGGCCGGCGAGAACGCGCTCAAGCCCAACCGCGGCTACGGCTCGCTCGACCGCACCGAACACATCGTCTTTCGCTTCATCCGCGACCCGCGTGACTGGCGCCAGTCGGCCGACTATCCGCAATGGGCGTCCTGGCGCGAACGCATCGAGCCCGTGCTGCACGCTGCCATCCGTCCCTACGGCTACGCGCGCGCGCAGTTCCCGCGGATCATGCTCGCGCGCATGGCCGCCGGCGGCAGGATCCTCCGGCACAAGGACGCGAACCCGGCTGCGTTCTGGCCGCACAAGATCCACATCCCGATCAGCACCAACGACAAGGTGCGGTTCTACATCGAGCCCGAGTTCCACCACCTCGAAGTCGGCCAGGCGTACGAGGTCAACAACCTCGATGTCCATGCCGTCGACAACGATGGCGACACCGCGCGCATCCACCTGATATTCGAGTGTTACGACCCGGACCAGCCGTTCGCCTGAGCCGGAAGTCGCGGGGGCATGTCTGTCCCGCCGGAATTTCTACTGTGGGCCGGGAAAACTCTCGACGTAGCGGATCGTGAAATCCGGAAAGCTCTCGACGAGCTGGATCCTGAAATCCGGGAAGCTCTCGACGACCTGCCATTCGCCGGGGGCGTCCGGAAAGCTGCTGACGGTCTTGACGTGCAGGTCGGCAAAGCTCTCGACGATCTTGACCTTGTAGTCGGGAAAGCTCGTGACGAACTGGATCTTGCCGTGGATGCGGCTGACGTCGACCGCATCGGCGGCGGCCGCGGGCAGCGGCAGCACGGCCAGCAGCACGGCGTAGAGACGGCGCATGGATTTCTCTCCGCGGTTGACGGCGGAAGCCTAGCGCAGACCGCAACGCCGCGGTGCTATCCCATTCGTCACCCTTGCGCGCACGCCGCGCCGCCCCATCTGGCCCCAGGAGAGTGGGCGCGTCGCTGCCGACACGCATCGGTTACGCGGGATCGCCTACACTCCCGTTGTCAATGCCGCAGGGCGATGGGGAGATCGCGGTGAGCAGATTCATGCGTGCTTTGCAGAAGGCTGGCCTGGTCGAAGTGGAAGAAGGCGCGCAACACGCCGATGCGATCGCCATCGATGCGGCGGCGGATTCGTCGTCGCAGGTCGTCATGGACCACAGCGCCGAACCGGTCGCCGCGGAACCGGCGTCACCGGCCGTGCCGGTGCCCGAGGGGCCCATTGTCGAACAGCGCCCGTTCGAGGATATCTATGCCGAACAGTCGGTGCAGGCATCCGCGTTTCCGGCTGAGAAACTGCTCAAGATCCTCGACGGACTCGCCGCTCTCGATCCGGCCTCACGCATTGCCGCGGTGCGCGCGCTCGACGCCGCCGACGATGCCTGGACCATCGACGACGCCTTACTGGACGCCGAACGCAAGACCCGTGCTCTCGCCGCTGCGCGCAGCCAGCTCGAACAGCTGGCTCGGGCAGGTCTGGAACAGGCGCGCGCGGCCGTGACCGAGCGCGACCAGCGCCAGCAGGACGCGGTCGGCCGCATCCGCAGCCAGATCGCCGACCTCGAAGGCCTGCTCGAACGCGAAGTGACGCGCGCGACCGAGGAAAAGTCCGCGCTGGAAAACGCGGCGCGCGCGACCAAGGAAGCCTGCCTGCGCGAAGTCGCGCGGCTCGACGCCGAAGCCGGACGTCTCAAGCGTCTCGCCGCCACGTTCGGCGGCACCGCCACCGCCACTACCCCCTGATCACCCTGTTTACGGAGCCACCATGGCCAAGATGACCCCGCTCGCCAAAGGTCTGGTCACCCTGATCATCCTCGGCGGTACCGCCGCCGCCGCCTGGCACCTCGGTCTCAAGGAGATCGTGCAGGGCAAGAAGGACGGCCAGACCGCCGCGCCGGCTGCGCCGTCGAACCCGACGGCGGCCAGCACAACCACGCCGAGCAGCACGCCATCGACCCCGGCGTCCAGCACCAAGCCTGCCACGCCGCCGCCGGCCGGCGGCGCCTTGGGCAGCGCCGGCAATCCGCTCAAGGTCAGCATCGTGAGCTTCCACGGTTATGCGCCGGCCCTGCTCGCCAACGGCAAGGCGCTCAAGACCCAGGCCGGATCGCTGTTTGCGCAGCAGGGCGTCAACGTCGAGTTCGTGATCCAGGACGACATCCCGACGCTGTCGACGATCTTCGAATCCAAGACCGCGCACTGTGCCTGGCGCACCTCGGATTTCTGGGCGCAGGAACAGCCCAATCTGCGCAACGCCGGCCTCGACGGCCGCGCCATCATGGCGGTCGACAATACCCAGGGCGCCGACGCGATCATCGCGCGCGACCCGTCGATCACGCGCGTGGAAGACCTGGCCGACCACAGCATCGCGCTGCTGCAGTTCACGCCGTCGGACGGCATGACCATCGACGCGCTGGAGAACTCCAGTCTGACCGCGCGCAAGAAGCAGTCGGTGCGCTACGTCTATATCAACGCCGAAGAAGGCACGGCCGGTGTACGCGCCGCGCTGGAAAGCGGCAGTGTCGACGCGGCGGCGCTGTGGGATCCGGACCTGTCGCTCGCGCTGAAGAACATTCCCGGCGCACATGTGGTGTATTCCACGCGCACCGCGACCAACCTGATCTACGACGTCATCGTTTGCGACAACCGCGTGCTGTCGGATCCGGCCAACGAAGGCGCGTTCCAGTCCTTCGTCGGCGGCTGGATGGCCGGCGTGGACGCCGCCAAGAAGTCGCCGGACGACGCCGTCGACGCGCTCGTGCGCACCGAGGAATTCTTCAGCCTGCTCGCCAAGGACCAGGGCCGGCCGTTCGTCAAGAGCCTGTTCGACAATCTCGTCTGGACCGGCCTCGAAGACAACGCACGCATCTTCGGCCTGGTCGGCGGCACCAATCACTACGACCGTGTCTATCGCCGTTTCGACGGCATCTACCGCAAGGTCGGTGCGCTGGCCAACCCGAACTCGCCGGTGATCGCGCCGCAGGATTCGGTCGATCTGCGCTACATCCGCGCCCTGCTGGCCAAGAGCCAGAGCGCGCAGCAGGCGGCAGCCAAGCCCGAGTTCACTTTCACCGAGCAGGAGCGCCAGCAGGTCGCCAAGCAGGAACCGACCGTGACGAAGCCGGTGATCGTGAGTTTCTCCAGCGGTTCGGCCGAGCTGACCAAGCGCTCGCAGAAGATCATCGACGACGAGATGGTGCCGTTCATCGAGAACAACGGCTCGGCCTATTTCGACATCTCCGGCAACAGCGACTCGACTGGAGCCCGCGAGGCCAACATGCGCATCTCCCGCGCCCGTGCCCAGGCCGTCGTCGACTATCTGGTGTCACAGTGGGAATTCGACCGCGCGCGCTTCGTCGTGACCGGCAACGGCCCGGACAAGCCGCTATGCAACGAAGCCGCGCCACAGGGCGAAAACCTCAGTCTCGAAGACTGTCGCGCAATGAACCGCACCACGAGAGCGGCAGTGCTGCGGCGCTGAGGCATCACGCCGCGATGTGAGGCAATGCAAAGCCCTCTCCCCCCGAACGCCCGACGGGCCGGAGAGGGTAGGGTGAGGGGGAGAGGCTTCCGCGAGGCGACTGATGGTTTTTGCGAATCAGCGCGCGTTGCGA
Source organism: Tahibacter sp. (assembly GCF_032229445.1). Classification (NCBI taxonomy): domain Bacteria; kingdom Pseudomonadati; phylum Pseudomonadota; class Gammaproteobacteria; order Lysobacterales; family Rhodanobacteraceae; genus Tahibacter; species Tahibacter sp. Next base: position 187,416 of record NZ_JAVTWC010000101.1, on the reverse strand, counting down.
GTCCCGCGACGATCGATTGGTCCGGCGGATTTCGGCTTCTCCCCGTCACCCCAGCCCTCTCCCCCCAGCTCGCTGGGGGGAGAGGGAGTTACCCGGCGATGGCCCGCGCCGCGCGAATGCCGCGTATCGTTGATGTTCCTTAAGTCCCGCCCGTAATTCCGCACGCCCCCGCGCAAGGTAGCGACATGGCCGAACCTACAACCTGGAATCCCTACGCGCCGCTCAGCGCCCAGACCACGCGCACGCTCGGCATCGGTGCCGTCGTCGCGGTGCTGGTGCTGTGGGCTGTGATCAGCGGCAGCGGGCTGGTTGGCCCGAACAAGCTGCCGGCACCGTGGCAGGTCGCCAAGGCCTTCGCCTATCTGGCCTGGGACGGCGAGAACCAGCGCAGCCTGCTGTTCACGGCGACGGTCTGGTCGCTGGGCCGCGTGCTTGCCGCCGGTGCGCTGGTCGTCGCGATCGGCATTCCGATCGGCGTCATCATGGGTGCGTCGCCCAGGGTCAATGCAGCGCTGTCGCCGCTGGTCGATCCGTTCCGTTCGGCGCCGGTCGTGGCCCTGTTGCCAATCATGGTCATGTGGTTCGGCATCGGCGAATGGATGAAGGTGCTGTTCCTGTTCGTCGGCGCGGTCGTCTACCTGATACCGATGGTGCGCGACGCGGTGCGCGCGGTGCCGCAGGCGTACTGGATCTCGGCGCGCGACCTCGGCGCGACGCCGTTCGAGGCAGTGCGCCACGCCGTGCTGCCGCTGGCCATGCCGCGCATCGCCGATGCGGTCATCGTCGGTGTCTCGGTGATGTGGACCTACATTACCGTCGCCGAGTACGTGAACGCGCGCGAAGGTCTCGGCCAGCTGATCCAGAACGCGCGCCGCTTCTCGGCCATGGATCAGGTGTTCGCCGGCATCATCGTGATCATTGCCTTCGCCCTGCTGAGCTACCAGCTGATGCGCTACCTCAAAGCGAAAATGTATCCGTGGGAGACCAAGCTGTGAGCACGCCCGCGAGCCCGGTCAGCATCGAACTCAAGGACATCGTCCAGGAATATCCGCACAAGGACGGCAGCGGCGTGCTGCGCGTGGTCGACGGCATCAGCATGACCCTGCAGCCCGGCATCAACATGCTGCTCGGACCGTCCGGCTGCGGCAAATCCACGATCCTGCACATGATGGGCGGCGTGCGTCCGATCGGCGTGCAGACGCCGACCTCGGGGACGGTGCTCATCGACGGCCAGCCCTGCGTCGGGGCGCACGAAGACGCGGTCATGGTGTTCCAGCGCTATGCCAACCGGCCGGATCTCTCGGTCGAGGAGAACGTCGCGTTCCCGTTCCGCCTGCGGCACTGGCGCTCGCGCATCAACGAAGCGGATGCCCGGCGCCGCGTCGACGAAACCCTGGCCGCGGTCGGTCTGACGGGTCATCGCAAGCATCTGCCGTCGCAGCTGTCGGGCGGGCAGAACCAGCGCGTCGCGCTGGCCCGCGCGCTGGTGCTGCGCCCGCGCATCCTGCTCATGGACGAACCGTTCGGTGCGCTCGATGCGCAGACCCGCGGCGAGATGCAGCAGCTGCTCGTGCAGATCTACGAGCAGAATCCCTGCCTCGTCGTGTTCGTGACCCACGACGTGACCGAGGCGCTGGCACTCGGCGACCGCGTCATCGTGCTGTCGACCCAGCCGGCGAAGATCGCCGACGATTTCGCGATCCTCGAACCGCGCCCGCGCTCGGTCACCTGGCAGCGATCGACCGAGGCCGTGCGCATGGAAGAACGCATCCTCGCCCAGTTGCACGCCGCCAGCGCCGGCCGCGCCAGCCTGCGCGTGTCGGTGTAAGAGGACGCCGCCGTGGCAATGGATCCGGCCTGGAACCAAGGCACCGAGCAGGAGCAGCCGTCCTATCTCTGGGCGATGCTGACCTCGCCGCTGAACATCAACCTGTTCCTGGCCACCCTCGCCGGCAGCACCTTTCTGGCGATTCCGTACGGGTCGCCGGGCGTGGTGCTGCCGCTGCTCGCGTTCGCCGCGGGCGAGGCCATCGCCGCGATGTTCATTCCTGCCTCGTCCACGTTCCGCGCCAAGGTCGACCGAAAGCTCAAGCTCAAGCGCCGCGAAGCGGCTGCTATGCATCTGCGCGGCGAGATCGCCCGCCGCTGTACCGAGCACGATGCGCGCTGGGAGGTCTACCGCAACCTGCAGGAGCGCGTGCGCTCCCTACGCGAGATGGGCAGCCACCGGCGCAGCGCGCTTGGCGAGCGCGAGCTGGACCGCATCGAGGACACTGCGATCGACTTCCTCGGCCTGTGGCTGGCCGAGCTGTCCATGGAAGAACGCCAGGATTCGGTCAACGAACGCGACATCGAACGCCGCATCGCCGATATCGGCGCGCGCATCGAACGCGGCGCCGAGGACGAGCGCAGCCTGCGCAAGGCGCGCGGCGATCTCGAGGAACTGCTGCTGCGCCATCGGCGCCTGGCCAGCCGCAAGGCGGCGGTCGAAGCCGCGCTGCTGTCGCTGCCGGATGCGGTCGAGGAGATCTACCAGGCCATCATCACCAATTCCTCCGCCGCCGAGGGCGGCGCGCGCCTGACCGAGGCGATCGAGCGGCTGCGCCTGGAGGAAGAGCTGGAATCCAGCTATGGCGCCGAAATCCAGAACATCGTGCGACCCGAGGCCGCCGCCGCCCGCGCGCGCTCCGCCGCGCGTCAAGGAGCAGCATCGTGAGCGTGAACAGGATCAGCCGCGGCGAACTGGAAGCGCTGGTCAACTTCGGCGCGCACGAACGCATGGTCCACGAGGCCATAGCCACGGCGCTGGCCGATCCGTTGCAGCGCCTGCGCTTCCTCGGTCGCTATACCAGCTGGAACGGCCTGTTCGGCTCCGGCGTCGCCGCGCTGGCCGGCAAGATCGGCCGCTCGCGCCGCCTGTTCCTCGATCCGGACGAGCCGGTCCAGGCGCTGGCCGACCGCAGCGTGTACGTCGGCAGCTTTTTCTTCGACGCCGCGCGCGACGAATTCGACGACCACGAGTCGGTGCACCGCGATACCCATCGCTGCCTGGCCCAGGCCACGCTCAAGGGCCTGCTCGAGATCGATGCCGCGCGCCTGCCCGGACTGGCCGACCACCACGGCGTGAACCGCCTGCTGGCCGAACCGGACTGGCTGCAGGAGCTGAACATCCGCGTCGCGCAGGGCTATGGCGTGGGCAGTGCCGACGACCTGCCGGCGATCTTCCACGCGATCGGCTACCACCTGGGTTCCGAACTGCTCGCTGACCGCGAGTTCTCCATCATCGACGAAAGCCTGCGCCACGCCGCGGCGGATCTTGTCCAGCAGCTGCTCATGAAGCGCGTCAGCATCGCCGGCCAGGAGCATGTCGCGTATCACTGGATCGCGATCCATTCGGGCCACGGCGGCGCGGCCGAAGCGGATCATTTCGAGTGGGCCACGCAGGGCGCGCGCCTTGCGCTGCGTTTCACGCCCGAGGCCGATCATGGGGCGCTCAAGCAGAAGCTGACCCAGGGGTTCATCGCCTTCGCCAACGACCACCGCCGCTTCTTCGAACTCGTGAACACGGCATAACGACATTCCGCCCCGCCCCCTTACCCAAGCAATCCGCATTCGCAACGGAGACCCGCGCATCATGGCCAGCATCAATTTCTTCGACCGTCTCGGCAACCTGTGGCGCGGCTTCGTGTCGCTGTGGATCGCCGACGTGGAAAAGAAGCATCCGGAGATCGCCTACGAGAACGCGATCAACAGCCTGATCGGCAAATACACCAAGCTCAAGAGCGCGACCGCGGCGATCATCCGCCGCCGCGACGAGATAGACCATCGCGTCGAGACCGAACGCCAGTCGCTGGCTGCGGTCACGCGCGACCTCGAGGCCGCGCTCGCGACCAACCAGGACGATCTCGCCCTGGTGCTGCTGCAGAAGAAGAACGCGGTCGAGGCCGAGCTGTCCGGTCTGGCGGCGGAAGCCGAACAGTCCAAGGTCGACGCCGACGACGCCAAGAGCGCGCTGCTCGCGGTCAAGGGCGAGATCGAAAAGCTCAAGGGCGAGCGCGTCCGCATGCTGGCCAAGATGCAGAGCGCCCAGGCGCGCATCCAGATCCAGTCGCAGCTCGACGGCCTTTCCGTCGAAGCCGACGTGCAGGCGCTGGACAAGGTGCGCGACCACATCAAGAACACGATCTCCGAAGCCAATCTCGGCAAGGAACTGCGTGATTCCGACCTCGACGTGCGTCTGGACAAGCTGCGCCAGCAGTCCGGTTCCATCACCGCGCGAGCCCAGCTCGACGAACTCAAGCGCCAGCGCGCGGCTCAGGCCGCGGCCGGCAAACAGATGTAAGGAGCGATCATGGCCCCCGCGCGTCCTGCTGCATCCTTGCCGCGCTGGGCCGAGTCGGTCCGGCGCAAGTACATCGGCGGTGAAGCGTCGATGTTCATCCTGCACCACAACGTGTTCGACGAGATCCTCTACGGCGGCACGTTCTATTCGTTGATCGATTTCCTGTCCGAAGTGCTGCTCAAGGACAACAAGGACACGATCATCGTCTACGACCCCTCGGCCGGCGTGCGCTATGCCAAGCGCACGAGCACCCTGGGCACCGAACCGGTGCGGCCGAACCGGCCGCCCGAGGAGGCGCTGGCCGATATCGAGCACGAGATCCTGCTGCGCCAGAGCGCCGCGCTGATCGTCAGCTATGCCGGCAGCATCGCGCCGCCCGGCGAGGAGAATTTCCTCTCCCAGGCCGACCGCATGGCGGCGATCCGCCTGCACCGCTGGTCGATGAGTCCTGAGCTCGAGAGCAAGGACAACGTGGTGTTCCTGCTCAGCGAATCGCTGGCCGAGCTCAACGCGAAGATCGTCGCGAATCCGCGCGTCGCCGCGGTCGAGATCCCGCTGCCCGACCTCGACGAGCGCGCCGCGGTACTGCGCAAGGTCGATGCGGAGATGCACGAGGACAACGTCGAGCGTCTGGCCGAACACAGCGCCGGCCTGCGTGCCGTGCAGATCGCGCAGCTGCTTACGCCGCGCTCGGCGGACAGCGCGCTCGGCGACAAGGAGCGGCTGGAGCTGATCCGTTCGCTGCTCGGCGGCAGTGCGGACGCCGAGCACCGTGCCGACAAGCTCGCCGCGATCACGCGCGGCATGGACACTGAGGAGATCCGCCACCTGATCAATCCGGACCATCCGCTGCCGGAAACCGACGCGGGTGATCCGTACGCCGAAGTGATTGAACTCGTGCACCGGCGCAAGCGCGAGATCATCGAGAAGGAATGCGCCGGCCTGATCGAATTCGTCGACGCACGCCATGGCCTCGAAGCCGTCGGCGGCGCCGAGGACATCAAGCGGGAACTGCTGCAGATCGCCGCGGCGATCAAGAGTGGCGACCGGCACCGCGTGCCGATGGGCCTGCTCTTCGTCGGACCCATGGGCACCGGCAAGACCTTCATCGCGAAAGCCTTCGTCAAGGCCTCGGGCCTGAGCGCGGTCACTCTGAAGAATTTCCGCTCCAAGTGGGTCGGTTCGACCGAGGCCAACCTCGAGAAAGTCCTCGGCATGGTCAAGGCGCTCGGGCCGATCATCCTCATCATCGACGAGGGCGACCGCAGCTTCGGCGGCCAGTCGGAGGACACGGACGGCGGCACATCCTCGCGCGTGATCGCGCGGCTCAAGGAATTCATGAGCGACCCGGACAACCGCGGCCAGGTGCTCTTCATTCTCATGACCAACCGGCCCGACAAGCTCGACATCGACATCAAGCGCGCCGGGCGCATCGACCGCAAGATCCCGTTCTTCTATCCGGACACGCCCGAGGACGTGGAGGCCGTGCTCAAGGCCATCTTCGCGCGCTACAAGCTCGGCGAGGCGATCGACTGGGTGGCGGCGCGCGACACCACGAGCGCGAAGCTCGTCGGCTATTCCAACGCCGATCTCGAAGCGGTCTGCCTGCTCGCGTTGAACATGGCGGGCGAGGGCAGCACCGTGGACCGCGCCTGCTTCGAGGCTGCTATCGCCGACTACGTGCCGGCGCGCGACGCGGGCATGCTCGAGTACATGGAAATGCTGGCCGTGTTCGAGGCCTCGCGCCGCAGCATGCTGCCGCAGCGCTATCGCGACATGAGCCAGGAGGATTTCAATCTGCGCCTGCGCGAACTCAAGCGCGAGCTGCGGCTCTAGTTCCCTCTCTCTCCCGCGCCTGCGCAAGGGAGAAAGCTAAAGAACCACTTTGCTATACGTCAGCAGGAACCGACCATGACATCCACCGACACAACCACGCTGGAACTTCACCACCTCCAGGCCATCGTGCGCGCCATGCACGACATCGCCCTGACCGACGGCGTGCACGACGCCGAACGCGTAATGCTGCGCGGCTTCTACCAAAGCTGCCAGCAGGATGCGGCGGCGCTGGCCTCGTTCGACGACCTCATTTCGGTGCCGTTCGACCTCGCCGCGATCGTCGACGATTTCAAGCAGCCGGCACAGAAGATCGCGCTTCTGCACTCCTGCCTTTTGCTGGCCTACGCCGACGGCACCTATTCCGCCGACGAGCGCCGCAAGGTGCAGGGCTTTGCCGATGCGCTGGGCATGTCCGAGGGCGACCTGCAGCAGATCGAGGAAGGCGTGGCCGACTACCTGCTGCAGCAGATCTCGCGCATCAGCAATACCGATGCGCTGCAGGAAGTGGCGCGGGAACTCGCGCCGTAGGCGTCCACCGCCGTTCTGCACGCCGGCCTAACCGCGGCTGCGTCGTAATGGCGATCCCTGACCTGAGAGGACACGCGCATGAAAAAGACCGGATCGGCGGAATGGAAAGGCAGCATCAAGGAAGGCGGCGGCACGATCTCGACGCAGACCGGCGTGCTGCGTGATGCACCTTTCGGCTTCAAGTCGCGCTTCGAGGACGGACCCGGCACGAATCCCGAGGAACTCATCGGTGCAGCGCATGCGGGCTGTTTCTCGATGGCGCTGTCGAACATCCTGGGACAGAGCGAGCTGACCGCGGACTACATCCGCACGACGGCCGAAGTCAGCCTGATCAAGACCGATGCCGGGTTCACGATCAACGCCGTGCATCTGATCGTCAACGCCAAAGTGCCCGGCGCCGACGCGACGACGTTCGCGGAACTCGCCGGCAAGGCCAAGGCCGGCTGTCCTGTATCGCGCGTGCTGAATGCCGAGATCACGATGGATGCGACGCTCGACGCGTAGTGCATGAAAAGCCCGCATCCTTAGAGCCTCAAAGCCCTCCCCTTCAAGGGGAGGGTTTGAAGCCGCGGCGCTCGCCGCACTCGATCAGCGGTCGTCGACCGCCCCGTCGTCATACGTCAGCTGCTGCTGCGGCAGATCGACATAGAACATCGCGCCGGCCTCGTCGCGCGGCAGCACGCCGACCTTGAGCGACGGCACATACACGCGGCGTCCCTCGAGCGTGACTGGGCGCAGCACCACGGCCATCTGCACGTTCACCACTGCGCCGTTCGCGGCGCGCTTCACTTCGGCCAGCGCTTCACGCTTGAGCTCTTCCGCGCTCTTGAGCTTGAAGCTCGTGAGTTTCGGGTGCAGCAACACGCCGGGCCAGCGCAGGCTCATGCCGACGATATCGCCGGGTCCGCGCGAAGCGATCTTCGCCTCGCTTCCGTCGACCTGCAGGCCGTCGATGTTGCGCAAGGCGTAGGTGAACACCGAATCGGCGGCCAGGGTCGACCGATCGTCGCTATCGCCGTCCGCTTGCGTGCGCAGCGACATGATGCCGGTCTTCGCGAACAGCACCTGTTCGCGCTCGATGCCCGCTTGCGCGAGCAGGTCCAGATGACGCGCTTCGAGCTCGCGCTGCGAGCGCTGCGCCTCCGCGAAAGCCATCGGCGGCTGTCCTTCGAGATTGCGTGCGTAGTGCACGCGTCCGGAGCCTTTGCTGATGCCGTAGGTCGCTTTGCCGGTCGTGACGAAGTCCGCACCGCCAGCAGTCGAATGCGGCAGACCTAGCAAGCCTTCGATGTCGGTGATCTTGCGCAGGCGCAGCGGATCGTTGCCGTCCGGATATTTTGCGCGGACGGTAGCGAGGCGGCGGCCCAGCACCTCGGCATTGAACTTCGGCAGCGCCGCGTCAACGAGCCGCGCGTAGTCTTCGGAATAGGACTGCGCCGATTCGGCCGGCGAACCCAGGTCGTTCGTGTCGGCCGCGTGGCCGGCGAGCGGTGCGAGCAGCAGCAGGCCGATCAGTCCGGCGAAGCCGAGGCGGGTACGGATAGTGGAAGTCTTCATGTCGATGAGTCCGTTCAATTGGGCAGCGCGCCGCCGCCGGTGGAGGGGTCGCAACCGCTGATGTAGCGCGAGGTCGTCCAGTTCGCGGCCGTGTCGGACCACTTGCTCGCGTAGCGTTCGTTGAGCACGTCGGCCGAACGCGCCGCCGTGTTGCCGAAGCCCATCGCCACCGGGCAGATGGTCTTGTAGCTGTTGTACCAGTGGTCGACGTGATGCATGTTGTCGACCCAGGCCTTGCCCACGCCCTTGGATGCGGTGCCGTCGGCGGCGAGGTCCTCGTACTCGTCGACGTATTGCGAGCCGATGTACATCAGGCCGTGGAAGCCGGCGATCACGTGCACGCCGCCCTTGGCCGGTCCGAACCACGACAGGCGCTTGTCCCACTGCACGCTCTGGCAGGATGACATGTGGAAAAAGCGCAAACGTCCACCCGAGGCCTTGCCGATCTTCATCTGATCGACGTTGAGCTTGCACTCGCCCTGGTCCTTGGTGTGCATGCTGCCAGCCCAGCCGGTGGCGTCGACCGTGCCATGGGTGCAGATCAGGCCCGCGTCCTGCGCGTCCATGCGGTTGTTGTCGTTGCCCCAGGACGCGAGCGACGGATCGACATACTTGTTTACGCGGACCAGCGAGAAGTTGTGCCACACCGGCACGAAGCCGCGGTCGGCCATTTCGTGGCGCCAGGCCATGCACATGTCGTCCCACCAGTCGCGCTGCGAGCCGGAACAGTCGCCGTCCCACTTGGTGATGGCCGAACTCCAGACCGAATCGGCCAGCGCGTTGCCGGCGGTGCCGAGCGCGGCGAGGACCAGGCCTGCGCCGAGCAATGCTTTGCGTATCGCTTTCATTGGATGCTCCTTATGAAACTGCTGAACAAGTCCTGGCACGATCGCTTTTGTACTCAGCACCAGATCTCCACAACCCCGCCAACTGCCTGCTGCGCAGGCACTTGGCCGGTCCGGCCTGCTGGGCGTTCAGAGTGATCAGAACCTGTGGTTCTGAGCGATCACTCTTCACCCCCTTGACTCAAGGGGGCTCCAGAATCAAAAGCAGATATCGACTTGTTCAGAGGCTTCCTATCGTTGAATGAGCGGCGCAGCAGCGGTTCGCGATAGTCCTGCGCACCGTCGTGTGCCGATCTGCCGTCGCGATTTCCGTTCCTTGCGGAGAACGCAACGGGTATACGAACGAGGCATGTGTAAAAGAGCGAACACGCGAAACGCGCGCCAGGCGCGGAATTTTCGTCGGATCTCGCGAATTGCGACGTGGCGCGGGCGTCGACTGTCGACCGCTTCACAGGTCGGCGTGCGCGATTCAGGATCGTGAAGTGCGGCGCGTGTCAGACGACACGCGCGAGTCGGTCAAGCGCTCATGCGCGACAGTCGCGAACAGATAACGATCCGCCGTGCAGCGCTACGTGCTCAATTGCCGAGCGCGAGTTCCTTCTGCAGGAAGGCTTTGGCGGCGCGCGTATCGCGCTTGATCGTCGGCTCGGACACGCCGAGCAGTTCGGCGATGTCCTTCACTTCCAGCCCGGCGAAGAAACGCATCTCGACCACGGTGACGAGACGCGCATCCAGCTTCGCGAGCTTCTCCAGCGCGCGATCCATGCCGACCAGCTGCTCGGCCTGTTCGTCCACTGGCAAGGGCATGCCTTCCAGGGCTTCGAGTTCGACATGTTCGGCGCCCCCGCCGCGGCGTTCGGCCAGGCGCGAACGCGCGTAGTCGATGACGACCTGACGCATCGCGCGCGCCGCCGTCGCGAAGAAATGCTTGCGGTTTTCGTACTGGCCTTCGTTGCGGTCGAACAGTTTGAGATAGGCCTCGTTGACCAGTGCGCGCGTGTTGAGCGTGTCGCCTCGGCGGTGGCGCGCGAGTTCGGCGCGGGCGATGCGGAGCAGGTCGTCATAGACCAGGTTCAGCGCCTTGTCGCGTTCGGCAGAGCCCTGATTGGCAGCAGCGATGCGCGCGGTGATCTCGTTCTCGTTCATGCCAGTCTCTCCCGTCCCCCGAATCCGGAATGCCACCGCCGGCGCAGCGCCTCCGGCTGCGCGGTTGCGTCATGCCGTTGTAAGCCAAAGCCGGACCGCGCGCGAGTTTTACCATGGCAGCGGCAGCCCGTAGCGCGATGGCGCCGCGCTTGCCGAAATTCAGTGGCGCGGTGCGTGATCCCTGCTGCGGTGGCCCCGCGTATGTATTGGCAAGCAACGCAGTACCCCACCCAATCCAGGAGTAACCCATGAAACGCTATCTGATCGCTCTCGCCCTGCTCGCCGGTGCTTCTTCCGTGGCTCAGGCACAAAACGGCGGCGGTGGCACCGTGTTCAACGGCATCAGCCTCAACGGCCTGACCCTCAATGGTCTGACCCTCAACGGCACGCAGGAAAATGGCGTCCAATTCAACGGCTGGACCCTCAACGGCCTGACGCTGAACGGCCTGACTTTGAACGGCCTGACGCTGAACGGCACGACGGCACAGGGCTTCGATGCGCAGCTCACCGAGACGACCGACTGGTCGGCCGTGCCGCTGAATCAGGTCCAGGTGCGCCTGCCGACCTCGCGCTGACGATTTCCGGCGGCGGCGTGATCCCTGCGCCGCCGCCGCTCCGTACGTACTTGCAACCGCGCTTCGCCGACACCGACCGGAGTCATCCATGAAACGCTTCCTGATCGCCTTCGCCCTGTTCGTTGCGGCCGGCTCGGCCCATGCCTGTGGCGGCTGCAACATCAAGTTCAATGGCACGTCGTCCAATGGCACCAGCCTCAATGGCAGGACCTTGAATGGGATCAGCCTCAACGGCGCGCGGCTGAACGATGTCCGCCTCAACGGCATCAGCTTGCAGGGTCCGCGCAATTCGGCGCCTGCCGGTTGGCAGACCACCGACTGGTCGGCCATCCCGCTGAGCCTGGTCCGCGTGCGGTTGCCGGGCGCGCGCTGACATGTGGCGTCGCGCCGTCGCGCTGACGCTGTGCCTGGCGGCGCCGCTGCTCGCGGCCGCCGGGTCGCCCTCGCGTCTGTCCGTCGACGGCACCGAGTTCGTGCTGTATCAGCTCGACGGCCGCGTCCTGCGCAGCGCGGAGCTGGTCGGTGCGGAACTGGATCTGGGCGGCGGCAGCCAGCTGCGTATCGACAGCGTGCGGCCGGATCCGACCGACCCCAGCGGCAAGCTCCTGTTGCATCGTTTCAGTCAGCGCGCCGGGAACGGCGCCTGGGTGCAGGCCTGCGAGGCCGATCGCGACGGTAATCACGAAGGCTTCCCCGTGCCGGGCCGCTGGGTCGACGGACGCTACCAGCGCGACAACGCGCATTTCGCACTGACCTGCACTGGCGGCGCCCAGGCCAAGTGCGTGCGCTGGGGCTACAAGCCCTGGGCCCGCGCGCCGGACGGCAGGGACATGGCCGACCTGTACGAGGCCTGCGTGCACATGGTGCGGGCCGACTACTGCGGCGATGGGGTCGCCACGACGCGCGAAGGCATGGCCATCGACATCTACGACAAGCATGGCGTGCAGCAGCCGGCGGGCGGCGACGAATTCCGCTTCGAAGCAGGCTGGGCGCCCACCGGCGCGGTCTGCGTCAATCATCCGCGCGTCGCCGACAACCTCACCCTCGACGATCTCGCGGCACGCTGCCCACGACTCAAGGACGCGCTGGGCCAGCGCTGCGACGAGGCCGCGGCCGAGGCGAGCGGCGCCATCGTGTTCAACCGCTCGCGCTGAGCGGCGCGCTGATCCCGCATCGCGCACTTTCCCGTACGTCGGATAAGAAGCGAAGATTGCCCGCCCGCCGACGAGCCCGGAAACCGATGGATGCACAACGCTGGAGCCTCGCGCGTGAATTGTTCGAGGCCGTGGTCGACGCACCGTCCGAGCTGTGGGAAGACCAGCTGCGGCAGCGCTGCCCTGCCGATGCCGCACTGCGTGCCGATGTGCTTGCCCTGTTGCAGGCCGATGCGGCGGCGGCGAGCGCGACCGCCATGCTGGAGCAGGCACCCGATATCGTCGCCGGGCTCGCGCAGGAACTGACCGGTCGCGGCTCCGCCGGCAGCGGCCCTGTTTGGGCAGGCGTCCGGCTCGGCCCGTTCCGCCTCATGCGCGAGATCGGCCGCGGCGGTATGGGTGCGGTCTGGCTGGCCGAGCGCGTCGACGGCGAATTCCGCCAGCAGGTCGCGATCAAGCTGATCCGCGGCGGCTGGGACGCGGCCGACACGCAGCAGCGTTTCCGCGCCGAACGGCAGATCCTCGCCGGCCTGCAGCACCCGAACATCGCCCATCTCGTCGACGGTGGGGTCACCGCGGACGGACGACCATGGCTTGCACTGGAATATGTCGCGGGGACCGATCTGCGCCAGTGGTGCGATACGCGCCAGCTCGACCTGCGCGAGCGCCTGGCACTGTTCCTGACTGTCTGCGATGCCGTGCAGCACGCGCACCAGCGTCTCATCGTGCACCGCGACCTGAAGCCGTCGAATATTCTGGTCAGCGAAGCCGGTGCCGTGAAACTGCTCGATTTCGGCATCGCCAAGCTGCTCGACACGGAAAACACCGCTGCCAGCGCGACGCGCATCTTCACGCCGGAATACGCCGCGCCGGAGCAGGTGCGCGGTGAGCCCGTGACGACGGGCGTCGACGTCTACGCGCTGGGATTGCTGCTGTACGAACTGCTCAGCGGACAGCGGCCGTACAAAGTGGAAAACTCCACGCCGGCCGCCTACGAGCGCGCGATCCTCGACCAGGAGCCGACGCGGCCTAGCCTCATCGTCACGCGCGATGCGAGCCAGGCCCACGCCATCGCCGCGAAACGCCACCTGACGCCGGAACGCCTGCGCCGCGAGCTGCGCGGTGATCTCGACGCGATCGTGCTCAAGGCGCTGCGCAAGGAGCCGGCGCTGCGCTATGCCAGCGTCGGCGAATTCGTCGCCGACCTGCAACGCTATCTGCGCCGCGAGCCGGTACAGGCGCGTCGTGGCAGCTGGCGCTATTCGGCAGCGCGCTTTCTGCAGCGCCACGCGGCGGCGGCCGTGTTCGGCGCCGTCGCGCTGCTTGCGCTGGTCGCTGGCCTGGGCACCGCGCTGTGGCAGGCGCAGGTCGCGCGCAGCGAACGCGACGCGGCACGCCAGGCGCTGGGCTTCATGACCACCCTGTTCGACAATGCTGATCCGGCGCGGCGCAAGGGCGAGCTGCTCAGCGTGCGCGACCTGCTCGACGCCGGTGTGCAGAACATGCGCGGCGCGCTCGCCGGGCAGGACCTCGCGCGCGCGCGGCTGCTCGTGACCATGGCGTCGGCCTACCTCGGACTCGGCCAGCCCGAACCCGCCGCGCCGCTGGTCGACGAGGCGCTCGTGATCGCGCGGGCACGCGGCGACCGCGTGCTCGAAGCGTCCGCCCTGATCCAGCAGTGCCGCGGGCTGGATCTCGGCAACGATTCCAGCGGCTGTCCGGCACTGCTCGACCGTGCCGAAAGCCTGCTCGATGCGCGCGATCCGGAACAGGCGCAGCTCATCGCCTATTCGCTCGCCCTGCGCGTCTACGGCCTGGAGCTGGACAACCGGTTCGAGGATATCGCGGCGGCCATGCGGCGCGGCCTGTCCCTGCTCGGCGACTCGCCCGAGCACCGGTTTCTGCGCGTGCAGCTCAGCGGCCATCTCGCGTATGCGTTGAGCAAGCAGGACCGGGCGTCGGAGGCCGAGGCTGTGCTGCGTCCGTTGCTGGATGGCTTGCGTGGCGACGCGACCGCCGAACGCGTGCTGCTGGCCGACGTACTGGGTACGCTCGCATCCGCCGTCGCCCGGCAAGGTCGCCATGAGGAAGCGGTAGGGCTGCGCCGCGAAGCGCTGACCGTGATGGAAGCGCTGTACGGCGCGAATGATCCGACGATCACCCACCAGCTCAACGGACTCGCCGTCGCGCTCAACTCGGCCGGGCGCAGTGACGAGGCACTGCCGCTGCTGGAGCGCACCGTCGCGCTGGATCGCAGCCGCGGCGAGGAGGGGACGCACGAGCTGGCCAGCGGCCTGTGCAATCTCGGCGCCGTGCTGCTCGGTAGCGGACGCGATGCCGAGGCGCGCGCGCATCTCGACGAAGCGGTCGCGGTGGCGCATCGCTCCGGCATCGTCGGCGAACTGGGCCGCTGCCTGCTCTGGCGCGCGAGCGCGGCGCTGATCGGCGGCGACGCGGCGACTGCCCGGCAGGATGCCGCGCGCGCGCGCGACGTGCTGGCGCCGACGCATGTACCCACGTCCGACCTCATGCTGCGTATCGGCAGTGTCGGTGTGGCGGCGCAGTGGCGCGCGCACGCGCCGGCCGCGCCCACCCGGGAATCCTGTGCCGAGGCCGCCGCGATACAGGCCGGTTTCGCGCAATCGGCCCAGCGCGACGGCGCGGACGCCAAGTTCGCCGAGTTTCTGGTCGGGCTGTGCGCCGCCGGGGAAAACCGGGTCGAGGGCGAGCGCGCACGCGACGCTCTGATCGCAGGCCTCGACCGCCGCGCGCACGATTACCGTGCGCGCATGGCCCAGGCCCTGCTCGGCGCGTGGCGGGCACGCTGAAACCATTCGTCACGTTGAGACGCGGCGCGCGCGGCGATGCTGCGCTAACGTGACTGGGCGATCGGCCGGACGGGGGGGTTCTCATGGACGCGCAACGCTGGCGCCGCGTACGCGAGCTGTTCGACCACACGATCGAGCTGCCTGAGGCACAGTGGGAGGCCGCGCTGGCACAGCAATGCGCCGACGACGAGGCGCTGCGTGCCGACGTGCTCGCGCTGCTGCGCGCCGATGCCGCCGCGAGCGGGCGTACCGAAATGCGCGCGCGAGCGCCCGATGTCGTCGCCCGACTGGCCGAACAGCTCGATGAGGCCGGCGCCGGCGCTCGCCCCGGCCTCGTGCTGGGCGCGTTCCGCCTGCTGCGCGAAATCGGCCGCGGCGGCATGGGTGCGGTATGGCTGGCCGAACGCGCCGACGGGGAATTCCGCCAGCAGGTCGCGATCAAGCTGATCCGCGGCGGCTGGGATGCCGATGAAACGCAGCAGCGCTTCCGCGCCGAGCGGCAGATCCTCGCCGGTCTGCAGCACCCGAACATCGCCCACCTCATCGACGGCGGCGTCACTGCGGATGGCCGGCCATGGCTCGCGCTGGAATACGTCGACGGCGTCGACCTGCGCGCCTGGTGCGACGCGCAGCAGCTCGATCTGCGCCAGCGCCTGCAGCTGTTCCTGACCGTCTGCGAAGCGGTGCAGCACGCGCACCAGCGCCTCGTCGTACACCGCGACCTCAAGCCGTCCAACCTCCTCGTCAGCCACGACGGCGTCGTGAAGCTGCTGGATTTCGGCATCGCCAAGCTGCTCGATGCGGATACCGCCGCGGTCAGCGCAACGCGGATCTTCACGCCGGAATACGCCGCGCCCGAACAGGTGCGCGGCGAGATCGTCACCACCGCGGTCGACATCTACGCGCTGGGATTGCTGCTGTACGAACTGCTCAGCGGGCAGCGGCCGTACAAAGTGGAACACTCCACGCCGGCCGCCTACGAGCGCGCGATCCTCGACCAGGAGCCGACACGGCCTAGCCTCATCGTCACGCGCGATGCGAGCCAGGCCCAGGCCATCGCCGCGAAACGCCACCTGACGCCGGAACGCCTGCGCCGCGAGCTGCGCGGTGATCTCGACGCCATCGTGCTCAAGGCGCTGCGCAAGGAGCCGGCGCTGCGCTACGCGAATGCCTCGGAGTTCGCCGCCGACGTGCAGCGCCACCTGCAGCGTCGCCCCGTGCTCGCGCGCCGCGGCGGCTGGCGCTACCGTGCTGCGCGTTTCGTGCGCCGGCATGCGCTCGCAGTGGGTCTTGCCGCGCTGTTGGTGTCGGCGCTGTGCGTCGGGTTGGCGCTCGTGCTGTACCAGGCGCAGAACGTGCGGCGCGAGGCGCAGAAATCGCGTCAGGTACTGGACTTCATGATCGGCGTATTCACGAGTGCCGACACAGGCAAGACCGGCGGCAAGGCGATCACCGCAATGGAGCTGCTCGATCAGGCGCGCGAACGCATCCGCACCGACGTCAAGGATTCGGCGCCGCGCAGCGAACTGCTGCTCGCGATGACGCGCGCCTACCGCGGCATCAGCAACGCCGTGGACACACTGCCGCTGACCGACGAAGCCGTGCAACTGCGCCGTGGCATGGACGATCCGCTGCTGCTGGCGCGCGCACTGGGTCTGCGCTCGGCCTCGCAGCAGGATCTCGGCAGGCACGACGACGCACTGAAATCGCTCGACGAAGCCGCCGCGCTGAATCTCGGCAGCGGTACCGAAGCGACGAAGACGCGCATCGAGCTGCAAAGCCGCCGCGCCAACGCGCTCATGAGCCTGGGCCGCGTGGTCGAGGCCGAACAGGCGTTCGGCGACGCCTACGCGCAACGCCGGCGCCTGCTCGGCGACGCCGATCCGCAAACCCAGGAGACCGGCATCCGCTGGGTGCGCGCCCTGCTCAACACCGACCAGTTCGCGCGCGGTCGCGAAGCGGTGCAGCCAATCGTCGACGCGCTGCGCAGGGGCGGTCCGCAGCGTGCGACCGAACTCGCCGGTGCGCTCGATGCACTCGGCGCCGGCTGGCGCCACGACGATCCCTGGCAGCACCTGCGCTACAGCCGCGAGGCGCTGGAACAGGAACGCCTGGCCTACGGCGATACGTCCACGCATACCGCCCTGCGCATGGGCAACCTCGCCGATCAGCTGATCGAGGTCGGCGAGTACGCCGAGGCGCTGCAATGGGGCGAGAAAGCGCTCGCGATCCGCCGCGCCACCGCAGCGGAGAACCCCGGCAGCGTCTACCACACGCTCGTGAGTGTCGCGACCGTGCGCCTGCGCAGCGGCGATCCCGCGCTTGCGCTGCCGCTGCTCGACGAAGCGATCGGGCTGCGCGACAAGGGCCAGCCCAAGCCGCCGCTGTCGGTGGCCTGGGCCATCGCCCTGCGCGGCCATGTGCGGTATCGCCTGGGACAGGCCGAGGCCGGCCGGGCCGATTTCGATCGCGCAGCGCTCGGCTTCGACGCCATGCCGGGCGGCACTTGGCGCGCCGCGACGTTGACGCTCGAACGCACCGTCGCCGAACTGCCGAATGTTCCGGATTACGACTGCACTGCCGTTGCCAGTGCGGCCGACGATGTCGCACGCGACCTCGGCACCACGCCGCTGCTCGCGCAGTTCGGCCGCGCCGCCGCCAGCGCCTGCCGCCTGCGCGGCGGCGACGCGAGTGCCGCGCAGGCACTGCGCGAATCCGCCGCGGCCCTGCGCGCGCGGCTGCCGGCGCAGGACGCGCGGCTGCGCTGGCTGGCGCAGTTCGAGACCTAGGGCGTTGATGTCGTGCGTTGCTTCAGGGGCGGCAGCACAGGCGCCTGCGCCACCACGCGCCGGTCAGGCTCGCCGCGCTACGGTCTTCTGGCAGACTCGCGCTGCGCTTCGTGGCTGGCCGCGCCGATGCGTCAGCCGCACGCTGCGCACGGTGTTGTCGATATCCATGGGTTTACAGAGCCACAAAGGAACGAATCATGCCGAACCGTTTCCGCGCCGCCGCGCCGAAAGTCCTGCTCGCCTGCCTGATCCTTGCCACCGCGGTGCCTTCCGCCGTTCACGCGCAAGAGGTGCCGGCCGGCAGCTACTGGCAGCAGATCGTCGCGCTGTTCGCGCGCTGGGGTGGACACGAAGCCACCCAGAACTGCATTCCTAGCGAAGTCGATTCGTGCGGCGTCCAGGAGCCGCAATAGTCCGGTGACAGTCCCGCCGCCCGGTTTCAGGCCGGGCGCGCGTACCGGTTCCACAGCAGATCGAACTGGCCGCCAAAACACCGCACGAGGTAGGCGTCCTCACTGACGACGAGGTTCTCGTCATTGACGTGGCTCGCGCTGCGGGTCCAGTTGAAGCTGCCGTTGGCGAGCAGGCGCGCGTCGAACAACGCGAACTTGTGGTGCATGTGCGCCGGACCCGTATCGAGCCGGATCTCGATGCCCGCGTGCGCGAGCCGCTCGACGTCGCTGCCATTGTCGAAGCGCTTGTCGTTGTCGGTAATGATGCGCACCTGCACACCGCGGCGATGCGCCTCGATCACCGCGTCGGAAAGGCGGTCGTCGGCCAGCGTGAATACGCAGATGTCGAGCTGCCGCCGCGAGTTGGCACACAGTTCGCGCAGCTTGCGCACACAGCTGTCGCCGGGCGCGAAGAATGCACTGTGCCCCGCCGCGGCCGCCGTCGCGGACAGGTCCAGCGTCTTGACGACCTGTTCAAGCCAGCGCAGCACGGTGAGCGCCTGAGCCGGCTGCGCCTGGATCTGCTCGCGGGCGATGGCGAAGGCCGTGTTGCGCAGGCGGCGGATCTGTTCGATCTCCGATTGCGCGCCGATCTCGCGCAGCTCGAAGCGTTCCTCGTTGTCGAGGCGGAAGTCCGCCGCGGCCGCGCGCAAGGTCTGGTCCAGCTGCTCAAAGTCCATCGAAGCCTCGCGCGCAGTCCGGCCCGGATTGTGGCAGCCGCGGCGGTTGCGTCAATCGCGCGCGGCCTGTCCGGGTCGGCCCCGGGCAGCGTGTCAGTCGCTCCTCGGAACGGCGTAGGTAGCAAGCGAGCCCTGGCCGCGCCACATCGGTGCAGCCGTATCCGGGCCGCTACTGCGAGAGAACCGTCATGCCGAACCGCGTCTTCCGTTTACTTGGCCGCCGCGCCGCGCCCTTCCTGCTGTGCCTCGGCTTTGCGTTGTCGCTGCCGCTCGGTGCCGCGGACCCGCAGGACGGCAATTTCGACCGCAGCTTCAACCGGGCGCCGAGCTGGAACGGCGCTCCGGGCTGGGCCACGATTCCGTTCGATCATCCCGGCCGTACGAGGCGCGATACGGCGCTGAGCGTGAGACTGCTGCTGGACGGATCGATGATCATCGGCGGGCTGGCCGGGCGCGAGCCTTTCGAGGACAACAACGGCCTGCTTGCGGCGGTGCGCCTCAATACCGACGGCACGCCGAGCAGTTTCTGGGCCAGTCCCGAAGACCTGCGCGGCGGCGCGCTTCCCGGGCGCATCACCTGGCCGTACATGTACGATTACTTCACCGCGACGCCGGCCGGCATGAACACCGGCGGCAATGAAGGCATCGGCTTCGCCGGATCGGGCCGCGTGACCACGGGCACCAATTTCAACAAGGCGAAATATTTCAGCGTGTCGCCGTCCGGTACCACGCTCAACGGCGGCCTGGGTACCTGCGAGCTGTATGCGGGCGGTGCGCTACGCAATTTCTACGCACTCGGCGCGAGCACGCGTTACTACGATTCGGCGGTGATCGCCGGCTATGTGCGTCGCTATGGCGACCAGGCGTACCTTGAAGCCAACTGCGAGCTATCGCGCAACCAGGTCAAGACGCAAACCGTGCCGAACACCTTGCCGGGCACACCGGCCGGCGTGATCGGCGCCGTCAGCGTGATGCCGCACTACGTCACTGCCGACGCTACGGTCTATTCGCGCCGCCTGTTTCGCAATTTCAACAGCGCCGCGGACAACGATGTGGAATTGTGCGAGCCCGGCTACAACTACACGGTCACGCCGCCGACGCCGTACACGAACTGCAGCGTATTCCAGCCGAATGTCGGTGGCCATCTCGACGATCTGCTGTTCAGCGTGGTACCGACCTACGGCAGCTTCACTACTGGCCTGATCGAGTCGCAGGCGGAATCCAGTCCCGGCGTCGGCGACGACCGCCGCGTGCTGACCATCGCGCGGCCGCGCGTCTACGGCGTCAATGCGACGGGTGACGTGTACGAACGCGATTCGCAGCAACGCAGTTACCAGCTCGGTGATGCGACGAGCCCGGCCTCGTCGCTTTCGTTCCATTCGCCGATCGGCGTCATCGACGGCCGCAACGGCACGACGCTCTGGGTAGTCATGGCCGTGCGGCCGTTCCCCGGCGCCAACGAGTTCCGGGAAATCGCGGTGGCGCGGTTCAAGTACTACGACCTGACGCTCGATACGCGCTTCAACAACGGCACGGGCTGGCGCCGCTACAGCCTTGGCGGCGCCGAAGTGATGCCCAATGCCGTCGTGCTCGACAACCAGGGCCGCCTAGTCATCGCCGGCACGCGGCGCTACAGCCCCGACACCGACGACTGGGACTTCTTCGTCATGCGCATCAACGACGATGTGCTGTTCGAGGACAGTTTCGGCGACTGAACGCGTCCGCGCCGTCTGAACGGGGGGGCGGGTTCACTTCGAGGAAAAGTGAACCTGACCCCCCCGTTGCTTTGCGCTGTCGATCCGTCACCCTGTCATTCGACGCGTATCGATACCAGCCCGACCGGCGTCGGAGCCGTGAACAGGAGCAAGACGCATGCAGCTCGAACCCGTCGCGCAGCGGTCATCTGACGACGCCAAAACCGGCCCGGCGTCGCTGTGGACCGAGCTGCGCCAGGCGATCCGCGGCTCCGACGCGGACTACACCCGGATTCCGCTACGGCGCGCGGTATTCCTCCTCGCCGTGCCCATGGTGCTGGAACTGGTGCTGGAGTCGACGTTCGCCGTCGTCGACATCTATTTCGTGGCCAAGCTCGGGCCATCGGCGGTGGCGACGGTGGGGCTGACCGAGAGCTTTCTGTTCCTGCTGTACGCGGTCGCCATGGGGCTGGCCATGGGCGTCACCGCAATCGTGGCACGTCGCATCGGCGAGGGCCGGCGCGACGAGGCGGCCGTCACTGCGGTACAGGCGATTCTGGTTGCGGTCCTGGTATCGGTGCCGCCGGCGGTCTTCGGCGTGGTTTACGCGCAGGATCTGCTGCGGCTGATGGGTGCGGATGCCTGGAGCCTGGAGCACGGCTACCGCTATACACAGTGGATGCTGGGCAGCAACGCGGTGATCATGTTGCTGTTCGTGATCAACGCGATCTTCCGCGGCGCCGGCGATGCGGCGATCGCCATGCGCGTACTGTGGCTGGCGAACGGCCTGAACATCCTGCTCTGCCCGCTGCTGATCTACGGCCTGGGGCCGATTCCGGCGCTGGGCATCGAAGGCGCGGCCATCGCGACCACCATCGGTCGCGGCGCGGGCGTGGCGTATCAGCTCTGGATGCTGTTGCGCGGCGGCAAGCACATCCGTGTGCTGGCAAGCCAGCTCGTCTGGCGCGGCGCATTGCTCTGGCACATCCTGCGCACCTCGCTCGGCGGCATCGGCCAGATGATCATCGCGATGACGTCGTGGATCTTCCTCATGCGCATTCTGGCCAGCATCGGCAATGAGGCCGTGGCCGGCGCCACGATCGCGATCCGCATCCTGATGTTCGTGCTGATGCCCGCCTGGGGCATGTCCAATGCCGCTGCGACCCTGGTCGGCCAGAGCCTGGGTGCCAACGCGGCGGACCGCGCAGAGGCCGCCGTGTGGCAGATAGGCTGGTACAACATGGCCTACCTCGTCGCGGTGTCGGTGGTCTTCTTCGTGTTCCCGCAGGCGCTGGTCGGATTCTTCACCGACGACGCCCAGGTCATCGCCATAGGCGCCGAATGGCTGCGCATACTGTCGTATTCGCTGTTCGTCTACGGCTGGTGGATGGTCGCCGTACAGGCCTTCAACGGCGCCGGCGACACGCTGACCCCGACCCGGATCAATGTCGTCTTTTTCTGGGCCATCCAGATCCCCCTGGCGTGGCTGCTCGCGCTGCATCTGGGTTGGCAGCACAGCGGCGTGTTCTGGGCAACTTTCGTCTCCGAAACCGCGGTAGGCCTGTTCACCTTGTGGCTGTTCAGCCGTGGGGGATGGAAGACGGCGAAGGTCTGAACTGTGGCCTCTCGTTGAGCCGCGACCGAAACGGGTCATGTTCACTTTGCGACAACAATGACAGGGAATCGGAGTCAGGAGACATGCAGCTGCCATTGCGATACAACGGCTATCGGCCGTTGGCATCAGTGCCATCGGCCGCGACTTCGGGGAAGAGCCATGTCCAGTCCGCTGTTTGCAACTACCGGCCGTGTTCTGTTTTGCTGCAGTGCTGCGTTTTCGCTGCCGCTGATGGCGCAGGAAAGCCCTCTGGACCGCAGCTTCAACGCGGACCACTACTGGAGCGGCGGGCCGGGCTGGGCGACGATTCCGTTCGATCACCCTGGACGTAGCGCGCACGACGCGGCGATGTCGATGTTTACGCGAAGCGACGGCACGATGATCATCGCAGGCCTTGCCGGGCGCGACAGCGCCGCGGGAAACAGCGGACTGCTCGCTGCCGTGAGCCTGAACACCAATGGCTCGGCGAACAGCAACTGGTCCAGCGCCGCAGATCTGCGCGGCGGCGCACTTACCGGCCGCATCACGTGGTCGCATCTGGATGATCAGGTCCATGCGGCGCCAATCTTCGATGCGTCCGCCGAACCCGATATTGTTTTTTCGGGATCGGGGCGCGTGGGAACGGCTACCCTCGTCAACCAAGCCAAGTACTTCAGCGTGACGTCCCGCGGTAGGACGATCACCGGCGGCCTCGGCATCTGCGAACTTCACGCCGGAGGCGCGGCGCGTGACTTCCACGCGCTCGGTCTGCGGATGCGCAACGATGTGGCCACTCTGGCGGGCTATGTAAGGCGCAGTTCGGATGGCGCGTATCTACCGGCAGCCTGCGACCTGTCTGGCGGCGTGAACAAGACGCAGACCGTATCGGATTCGCTACCGGGTTTTCCGACCGGCACGATCGGCGCTCTCGGCGTGGCGCCGCACTATTCCAGCTGGAACTTCCCGGTGATCTATTCGCGGCGCCTTATCCGCACGGTATCCGGCATCACAAACCAGGATGCGATTCTCTGCAATCCGGGCGCAGGACAGTACTACCCGAGCACGTATGACAACTGCGCCGTGTTCCAGCCCAATATCGGCGGACACCTCGACGATGTGCTGCACAGCGTCAAGATCAGCGGGATCACCACGGTTACGGGTCTGATCGAGTCGCAGGCGCAGTCCAGTCCCGGCGTCGGTAGCGACCGCACGGTGCTGACTATCGCCCGGCCGCCGTACTACAACGTCGAGTGGAATGGGATCGCGACCAGTCGTCCGGCCCAGCAGCAGACCTTCTCGCTGAGCGATGCAACCAGCCCGTCGGCGTCGCTGTCGTTTCACTACCCGCGTGCGGTTGACGACTACCGCAATGGCGGCACGCTGTGGGTGGTCATGGCCCTGCGTCCGTTCCCGGGTCCGGACGAATTCCGTGAAATCGCGGTCGCCCGCTTCACGTTCGCCGACCTGACGCTCGACACCACTTTCGGCGGCGGTACGGGCTGGCGCCGCTACAGCCTCGGCGGTGCGGAAGTCATGCCGAGCGCGGTCGATCTCGACAACCAGGGCCGTCTCGTCATTGCCGGCAGCCGGCGCCAGAGTCCCGATAGCGACAACTGGGACTTCTTCGTCATGCGCATCAACGACGATGCGATTTTCGACGACGGCTTCTCCGGCTGAGCACCGCTACGAGCGCCGGTTCGCACTCCAGAAGCAGATCGTGCCGGCGATCAGCGCGAACCATGCCGTCGCCGGCACGCCGAACAGTCGCGCCGCGGCGGTGTCGAGCGCGTACAGCAGTACCGCCGACAGTATCAGCGTGGCACCGAGTGCCAGCGGCACGATCTGCGAGCGACTGGCGCTGGCATCCGCGTGCAGGTTGCGCAGGTCTTCGGAATGCACGCGCATCTCGATGCCGCCGCGGCTGGCTTTCTGCAGATAATCGTGCAGCAGCTGCGGCATGTCCGGCGCAGCGGCCAGCCATTCGGGTACGCGCCGGCGCAGCGCTTTCCACAATGCGGCCGGGCCGGTGCGGTCTCGCCACAGCCGCTCCAGCACGGGCTTGGCCACGGCCCAGATGTCGATCTTCGGGTCGAGCTGGCGGCCGATGCCTTCGATGTTGAGCAGGGTCTTCTGCAGCAGGATCAGCTGTGGCTGCAGCGTCAGCTCATAGCGGCGCGCGGTCTGGAACAGCTTGATCAGCACCTCGGCCAGCGAGATTTCGCTCAAGGGTCGCGTGAAATACGGTTCGCACACGGCACGCGTCGCGGCTTCGAGCTCATCGAGCCGTGTCGTCGCCGGCATCCAGCCCGCCTGCACATGCAGCTGCGCGATGCGCCGATAGTCCTGGTTGAACAGCGCGATGAAGTTCTCGGCGAGCCAATACTGGTCGGCTTCCGGCAGCGAACCCATGATGCCGAAGTCGATCGCGATGAAGCGCGGTTCGGACGGCCGGGTCGGATCGATCCAGATGTTGCCGGCATGTGCGTCGGCGTGGAAGAAATTGTCGCGGAACACCTGGGTGTAGAACAGCTGCACGCCCTTCTGCGCGACCTTGACGCGATCGATGCCGGCGGCGTCGAGTGCGGCGATGTCGTCGGCCGGGATGCCACGCACGCGTTCGAGCGTCAGCACGGTTTCGCGCGAGTGGCTCCAGTGCACTTCGGGCACGTAGAGGTCGGGCGAGTCGCGGAAATTGCGCCGCAGCAGGCAGGCGTTGGCACCTTCGCGCTGCAGGTCCAGTTCGTTGAAGAGGGTCATCTCGATCTCGGCCACGACTTCGCGCGGCCGGATCTTGTCGGCGTTCGGATGAAAGCGTTCGGCCAGGCGCGCAAAATCGCGCAGCAGCGACATGTCGCCGGCGATGCGCCTGCGCACATCGGGGCGCAGCACCTTGACCACGACCTCGCGGCCGTCATGCAGCAGCGCCGCGTGCACCTGTGCGATCGAGGCCGAAGCCAGCGGCGTTTCGTCGAAGGCCGCGTACAGCTGCGCGATCGGCGCACCGAGTGCGCGTTCGACCGCGGCACGGGCCTCGCTGCCGGGAAACGGCGGAACCTGATCCTGCAGCAGCGTGAGTTCGTCGGCGATGTCGGTCGGCAGCAGATCGCGCCGCGTCGACAGGATCTGACCGAACTTCACGAAGATCGGTCCGAGCTCCGCCAGCGCCATGCGCAGGCGTGCGCCGCGGCTCAATGTCCCGATGTCGGCGTGCGGCCGGCCGAACAGGCCGCGTACCCATTTCAGCGGCCGGAACAGGTGTACCGCCTCGACGAGCTCGTCGAGGCGGTAGCGCAGCAGTACGCGGGCGATGCCGATCAGGCGCGGGACACTGGTCAGCGGCGTCATGCGCGCTTGCCCGCCGCGGTGGCGAGCCGTGCGATGCGCGCTTCGAGGCGCTCGCCGCGCTCGCGCAGCGCGTCGACGTCATCGAGGAATTCGTCCATTTCACCCGGGGCGATGAGGTCGCGGCTTTCTTCGCGCAGGTAGTCGGCGCCGTCGCGCACGAGCGCCTCACCGCGTTCGCGCGCGAAGCGCAGGCCGGTGGCGAAACCCTGCGCGATCTTCACGCCGAGCACGTCGCCGAACACGCGCGTGAAGGCTTCTTCGAAATCGGGACGATAGCCGCTGGCGATTTTTTCCAGCCGCCGCGCGAGTTCCGCGTCGCCGGCGATCTCGACCTTGCCCGGCGCGAGTGCGGTGTCGTCGCCGCGGCGCAGCAGCATCGCGACCAGGCTGCCCGGCGTGGCCGCCACGCGAAGCGCACTGTCGCCGACGAAGGCCGGTCCGACTTCCAGTGTCTCGCCGCTGACGATCAGACGCAGCGCGAGCGGCGTGTTCCTGAATTCGATGCTGAGCGCGCGGCCGTCGAGGCGCCTGAGCTGGCTGCGCGTGTCCGCATCCAGCGCGAGGGCGCGGTTCAGCGCCGCCTGGAGCAGGCGGCCGAGCAGGGACAACAACGGGTTGGGTGTGCGCGGGGTATTCATCGGGGAGCGATTCTACGTGAGCCTGTCGGCCCCCGCGCTGGCGCCCGGTGCGGCAATAGCGCGCTGCAGCCGCTCGATGTGGGCGGCCAGCGCGCTACGCAGTTCGTCCGGCAGCACGATGTCGAACTCGAACGGCAGGCGCGCGAGCTGCCGTGCGAACCAGTCCAGGCTGTCGGTGCGCGTGCGCAGCAGCACACCGTCGCTGCGCGCCTCGAACACGCCGATGCAGCTGAGCTGTTCGGCCTGCACGCCGGCGAGATCGGTGCGCAACAGCACCTCGACGGCGATGGCGCGCGGCAGGCTGGCGAGGCTGAGTTCCAGCTGCGCGGCGGCGTCGAAATTCGCCGGACGGCCAAAGCTCTGGTCCAGCGGCGTGACCTCGACGATGCGATCCAGGCGGAACGAGCGCAGGTCGCGGCGCAGGTGGCAGTGGCCCAGCACATACCAGCGGCCGCTGCGCCAGGTCAGGCCGTAGGCGTCGAAATCGCGCCGGCTCGTGGCGCCGTCCGCGGCGCGATAGTCCAGGCGCACGCGGCGCTGGCTCTGCGCGGCTGCGCTCAGCTGCAGCAGGGCCTCGCCGTCGGTGACGGTCGGCGCATGGCTCAGGTCCAGTGTCACGGTCTCGGCCACGGCACGCACGCGGCGCTGCAGCGCGGCTGGCATCACGCGTTCGATCTTGGCCAGTGCGCTGGCCACCGCCGGCGCCGCATCGGCCAGGCCGAGGCTGCGCGCAGCGAGCAGGCCCAGCGACAGGGCCAGGGCCTCGTCGTCGCCGAACATCAGCGGCGGCAGCTTGAAGCCCGGCACCAGCGAATACGCGCCGTAGCGGCCGCGTTCGGCCGTGATCGGAATACCGATGTCTTCCAGTACGCGGATGTAGCGCCGTGTCGTGCGCACGTCGACCTGCAGCCGCTGCGCCAGTTCGCTGCCGCTCAGGCGGCCGTGCACCTGCAGCAGTTCCAGCACGGTCAGCACGCGGGAGGCGGGATGGCTCATGCGCCCAAGGATAGTTCGAATGAGGGCGGGAACCGCCCTCATTCGATTCCAGGCTGCGCGGGTTCAACGGCAAAGGGAATGGCAATGGCGATCCGAACGATGGCAGGGGCGACCGGGACGGCGGCGGCGACGGCCGTCGTGCTGGAACAGGAAAGCGATGTGCGCGATGGTCCGGCCCCAATGCCGGATGCCGGATACCGGCGGCTGCGCACGGGCGCAGCGCGCGAACGCAGCGGCGGCGTGACGCGGTCGGCGCGGCCGTGGCCGTCTCATGTATTGCGCGCGGCCGCGCCGGATTCCGACTCCGTGACGGCCGATACGGACTTCCCATGCAGACGCTGAGCCAGCTGTGGCTGTTCTTCCTCGTCGTGTTCGCCGTGGTGCTGCTGCCGGGCATGGACATGGCCTATGTGGCCGGCAGCTCGCTGGCCGGCGGACGCCGTCAGGGCCTGCTCGCCCTGAGTGGCATCGTTGCCGGTGGCGTGTTCCATGTGCTGGCTGCGGCGCTCGGCGTGGGCCTGCTGCTGCAGCTCGTGCCCGGCCTGTTCAATGCGGTGCTGCTGGCTGGTGCGGGCTACCTCGGCTGGATCGCGTGGTCGCTGCTGCGCAGCCGCAGCGCCGCGGCGCTGCAGGCCAATGCGCCGGCGCTGTCGCCGGCCGAGGCGGTGCTGCGCGGCGCGCTGACCTCGCTGCTCAATCCCAAGGCCTACCTGTTCATGCTCGCGATCTTTCCGCAGTTCATCGATCCGCAGCGCGGGCCGGTGTGGCTGCAGGCGCTGGTGCTGTGGCTGATCATCGCGGTCACCCAGATGGCGGTGTACGGACCGCTTGCACTGGCCGCCGCCGGCGCGCGGCAGTGGCTCGCCCGGCGACCGACGGCGGGGCTGATGCTCAATCGCGGCGTGGGTGCGGTACTGCTGCTGACGGCGCTGTGGACCGCCGCGGCGGGCTGGCGTGCGGGCTAGGTCTCTCTTTCGGGGTCCGGTGCGCTTGCCCGCGCGTCGGCCGCGCTGATTGTCAGATCACGCAGCAGCAGCCAGATCTCAATGCCCGGCTTGGCCGCGCGCGCGCCTTTCCAGGCCTTGCGCGGACCCTGCAAGTGCAGTTCCAGCGCGACCATCCCGTCACGCTGCAGCGCGGCCGGCAACACGACGCGCGTGTGTGTCAGCCGCGGCTGGTCGCCGACGCGCCAGTGAGCCAGCGTCACGCCGCGCGATGTCAGCGTGACGCTCGCGCCCGGGGCCGGCACGTAGGCATCGAGCGTGAAATCCAGGCGCAGGTCGCGCCGTGTCACGACCGGCAGCAGCAGCTGCGCCGGCGATCGCACGAGCGAGGCGCCATCTGGACCCGCCGGCCACCAGCCGGCGCCGAGATAGCCGCATTCCGCGTTGCCGGTGTGAAAGACCATGCGCTGCGGCAACGTGGAGATCGGGTGCGCAGCGGCATGGTCGAGCGCCCGCGCTTCCTCCACCGCATCGAGGAAATTGCGGCTGTCGCGGCGGAACACGATGAAGGCGCCAATGTACAGAAGTCCCAAAGAAAACAACGCAGACAGCAGCAGCCAGCGACGCCAGGCGGGAGTCGTCTTCATATGCTGACCAGCGCCCCGAGGATCCAGCTCACCATGAGCCACCCGTTGAGCAGCGCGAAGCAGCCGACCGTGGTCGCCAGCGCCAGCGGCCGGTGTTCGAGTTCGCGCGCGAGCGCGATCCAGACCGGGAACAGCACGATGCAGTAGCGCAGCAGCGAATTGGGGATCTGGCCGCTCCAGAGCAGGCAGAGGATAGCCGCGACCAGAAAGAATTCCTCGTACTGGCGCCGGCGCAGCAGCAACAGCGACAGTGCGCCGACACTCAGGCTGCTGATTGCCCAGAAGCGTGCCAGGGCATTGCCGTCGAGATGTCGTGCGAGGTTCTTCCACGGCGCCGCCGAGCGCCACTGCCAGCCCTGTTCGACGCTGCTCATCTGTGCGAATGCATCGCCCGTGCTGTAGTAGCACCAGGCCCAGAACGCGAAGAGACCCAGCGGCGCCAGCACGACGGGCACGAACATTTCGGGCCGCTGCCACGGCTGGACCAGCGCGCGCCAGCCGAACTGGCGCAGGATCAGGGCCAGCGCGAACACGAGAAAGAACACGCCGTTCGCGCGCACGCCCGACAGCGCGGCTGCGGCGATGCCGGCGGCCAGATACTGCTCCCGCCGCATGTGATACATGGCGGCGGCCAGCAGCAGCAGGAACAGGCTTTCGGTGTAGCCGGCCGAGAACACGAAGCCCTGCGGCACGAAACAGAGCAGTGCGACGGCGATCAGGCTCGCGCCCGTCGACAGGCCGAGCAGGCGCGCATAGCGTTGCACGTAGAACAGTGCTGCGAGGAAGCACAGGTTGGCCAGCCAGACCAGCGCGCCGACAGGACTCAGGCCCAACCCGGTCAGGGCGCGCGCGAGCAGCGGAAACACCGGGAAGAACGCATAGCTGGTCTTGCCGGACGCGCCGTCGGCGCTGCCCGTCGTATAGCCCTGGGTGACGAGCGACAGGTACCAGTCGCAATCCCAGCGGCAGAACATGCGCGCGAGCGGTTCGGCGACACCGTCGCCGACGGTCTGCCGTGCCATTACACCCACTACGACGAGCATCAGCCGGGATGCCAGGTACAGCGCGAGGATCGCGAGCGCGGTGCGCCAGAATTTTTCCGGCGGCGCAACCATGGTCACGATGTCGCGTCGGGCCGCGGCGCGGTGACGATCTCGCGCACGATGTACAGCGGGCGTCGCTTGGCCTCCATGAACATGCGGCCGACGTATTCGCCGAGTATACCCAGGCACAGCAGCTGCACGCCGGCGAACAGCGCGACCAGCACGATGAGGCTGGCCCAGCCGCGCACCACGTCGAAAAACAGCCACGACACGAGCCCGTAGCCCATCGTGCCGAGCGCGATGCCGAAGCACAGTAGCGCTGCCCACATGCTGATGCGCAGTGGCACGACCGAGAAGCCCGTGATCGCATCCACGGCCAGACGCAGCATTTTACGCAACGGATACTTGGTGACACCGGCGAAGCGCTCGGCGCGCGCATACGGGAACGCGACCTGACGGAAGCCGAGCCAGGCGACC
The DNA here is from genome assembly GCF_032229445.1 of Tahibacter sp. Classification (NCBI taxonomy): domain Bacteria; kingdom Pseudomonadati; phylum Pseudomonadota; class Gammaproteobacteria; order Lysobacterales; family Rhodanobacteraceae; genus Tahibacter; species Tahibacter sp. The sequence continues at coordinate 157,306 of NZ_JAVTWC010000101.1, read as the reverse complement.
AGCCCGCGTACGAAGCGGTGCTGTTCGGGCAGGGCGAGCAGCGCGTCCAGCACCGGCCGCGTGACCAGGCGGAAATCGCCGACATTCTCCGGAATGTCGACATCGGTGAGTGTGTTGAGCAGGCGATAGAACAGGCTTGCGCTGCCGGTCTTGAACGCGGTCTCGCCTTGGCGTTCGGTGCGCTGGCCGTAGACCACGTCCGCGCCCTGGTCCATCACCGCCAGCATCGGCGCCAGCAGTTCCGGCGGATCCTGCAGGTCCGCGTCGATCATGAGGATCCGCTCGCCACGGCACAGCTGCAGCCCCGCGCTCAGCGCGAGCTGATGGCCGAAATTGCGCGACAGCGACACCGCGACCAGATGCCCATCGGCCGCGGCAAAGGCCTGCAGCAAAGGCCAGGTCCGGTCGCGCGAACCGTCGTCGACGAAGACGATCTCGTAGTCCGTGCCGACCGCTGCGGTACACGCGCCGGTGAGCCGGCGCACGGTCTCGGCCAGTACCTCTTCCTCGTTGAAACACGGCACGACGACGCTGACGCGGGGGCGCGGGCGGTCATCGCGGGGCAGGTCGGTCGCGATCATGGAGTCCCGGGATTGCCTGCGAATGGCTTCGTATTGTGTCGCAGCCGTGCCGGTCTGGCGACTCTACGCCGCGCCCTGGCGCGTTTCGCCTCAGCCTTTGCGCTGTTGCATGCGCTGGCGTGCGAGCTGCTCGCCGACGCGCGCAAGCCCTTCGTTCGTGCTGACCCGCGGCGCGTAGCCGAGGTCGCGCCGCGCGGCGGCGATGTTGAACCAGTGCGCGGTGGACAATTGCTCGACGATGAAGCGCGTCAGCGGCGGCTCGGACTTCAGGCGCAGCAATGTCCAGACGCGTTCCATCCAGGTGCCGGCGAAGCGCGCGAAATCGACCGAGATGCGGCGTGTCTCTGCGGGAAGGCCGGCAGCCTTGAGCAAGGCGTTGATCATCGCGTCCTGGTTGACCGGCTCGCCCTGGGTGATGAAATACGCCTTGCCAGCGATGGCCGAGCCGATCTCCAGCTTTTCCAGCGCCAGCACGTGCGCTTCGGCGGCGTTGTCCACATAGACGGTGTCGATCTTCTTCGGCGTATCGCCGATATGGCGCAGGCGGCCCTTGCCGGCGCGATCGAGGATGCGTGGCAGCAGGTGCGGGTCCCCGGGGCCCCAGATCAGGTGCGGTCGCAGCGCGACGGTCGCGAGCTGCGCCGAATTCGCCGCGATCACACGCTGTTCCGCGCGTGCCTTGGTCTGCGGATACGGCGCGAGGAAATGCGTCGCGTAAGGCACCGACTCGTTGACGCCGTTGAGGTCCTGGCCGCTGTGCACGACGCTGGGGCTCGAGGTGTAGACCAGACGTGGGATGCGGTGGATCTCGCAGGCGGCGAGTACATTGTCGGTACCGCGCACGTTGATCTCGTAGTACTCGGTCAGCGAACCCCAGGCGCCGGCCTTGGCCGCCGTGTGCACGATCGCGTCGCAGCCTTCGGCCGCGGCGGCGATGAGATCGAGGTTGCGCAGGTCGCCCAGGTGCTGCTCGACGCCGAGCGCCTTGAGCTCGGGATACTCGCCGCGGTTGAACGCGCGCACTTCATGGTTGCGCGCGACGAGCTGCTTGCAGATCGCCTTGCCAAGGAAGCCGCCGCCGCCGGTTACGAGTATTTTCATGCTGCCATCCCCGAATCGATGCTGTGGCGGTCAGGCCGCGAACGACTACCGTAGCCCGGATGCCGCCGCCGCGAAATCCTGGCGGGCCCGCGTTGTGACGCAGGCCCGCCTGTGCGAGTCGCGTTGTACTGCAGTGCCGTGCTCAGGGCACCTCGGCGAGATACGTGTACCCCGTCAGCCCGGCCTCCAGCACTGCCTCGAACCGCTGCGCCGTTTCGTCGCTGAGGCCAGCCGCGGCAATCTTGTCGCGATAGGCCTGGCGCAGCACGCCAAGGTCGTAGCCGACATAATCGAGCATGATGTCGCAGGAGTCGCCGCGCTTGAATTGCGACAGCTGCGCCGTGCCGTCGGCGCCGACGTGCACGCTGACCGCGTCGGTATCGCCGAACAGGTTGTGGATGTCGCCAAGTGTCTCCTGGTACGCGCCGACCATGAAGATGCCGAGGCGGTAAGACTCGCCGGCACGCAGTTCATGCAGCGGCAGGCTCACGTCGAGGCCGTCCTCTTCCACGTACTGGTCGATGCGGCCGTCCGAGTCGCAGGTCAGGTCGCCGATCACGCCGCGGCGCGTGGGTTCCTCGTCCAGCCGCGTCAGCGGCACGATCGGGAAGACCTGATCGATGGCCCAGACGTCGGGAATCGACTCGAACACCGAGAAGTTGACGAAATACTTGTCGACGAGGCGCAGATCGAGTTCGTCGATGGCCTGGCGGTGCGCGCGTTCCTCCGGCTTGAGGCGCGCGCGCACGACGTTGACGATGGCGTAGAACAGGTCGTCGAGCCGCGCGCGGTCGGCCAGCGAGAGCTGGCCCAGCGCGTACAGGGTCTGCCCTTCGGCGACGTGGTGCTGGGCTTCCTGGTAGAGCTCCAGCAGCGGGCGCTCGTCGAGTTCGGCGTGGATCTCGCGCAGGTGGCGCAGCACGGCCGGTTCGTTCGCGCGTTCCGGCGGAATCGCGCCGACGGGCGCCTGTTCGACTTCGCTGACGTTGACGATGAGCACGGCGTGGTGCGCCGTCATCGCGCGGCCCGCCTCGGTGATCACGTGCGGTGCCTTGAGGCCGTGCTCGGTGCAGGCTTCCGCCAGCGGCTGCACGATCGTGGCGGCGTACTGCTCCAGGCCGTAGTTGATCGAGCAGAACGAACGCGAGCGCGAGCCCTCGTAGTCGACGCCGAGGCCGCCGCCGACGTCCATTGTGGCGATCGGCAGTCCCATCTTGGACAGTTCCACAAAATATCGTACGGCCTCGCGCATGCCAGCGGCGATGTCGCGCACGTTGGAAAGCTGCGAGCCCATGTGGAAGTGCAGCAGCTTGAGCGTATGGTCGAGCTTGTGCGTGCGCAGCTCCTCGACGAGGTCCAGCACCTGGCGCGGGGTCAGGCCGAACTTGGCCTTGTCGCCGCCGGTGTTCTGCCATTTGCCGGCACCGAGTGTGGCCAGACGCATGCGCACGCCGAGTAGCGGCTCGACGCCGAGCGCGCGCGACTCCTCGATGACGTGGCCGAGTTCCGACGGCTTCTCGATGACGATGAAGATCTCCAGCCCGAGGCGGCGGCCGATCAGGGCGAGGCGGATGTATTCACGATCCTTGTAGCCGTTGCAGATCACGGTGCTGCCGGGCTTGGCCAGCGCGAGCACGGCCATGAGTTCGGGCTTGGAGCCCGCTTCGAGTCCGAAACCGCGGTCGCCCTGTGCGGCGAGTTCGCCGGCGACGCCCCGCTGCTGGTTGGTCTTGATCGGGAACACGGCCGTATAGCCACCGGTGTAGTCCCAGTCCGCCATGACCGTGGCGAAGGCCGCCTGCAGGCGGGCGCGACGGTGATGGAGGATGTCGGAGAAGCGCACCAGCAGCGGCAGGCGCGATCCGTGCGACTGCGCTTGCGCGACGACCTCGTCCAGCGCCAGCGCCGGTCCGTCGGGTCCTTGCGGCTGTGCGGTGATGCGGCCCTGCGCATCGACATCGAAATAGTTCTCGCCCCAATAGGGCACGGCGTAGCGCTGGCGCGCCTGTTCTACGTTCCACGCATTCGTCATTGACGCGGTTCCTCGACTGTCCGAAAGCGACGTCGCAGCGGCGGGCCTGGACGAAAAACTATGGTGTGTGCCACCTTGCCGACGGCCGGAAGCCTCGCACGCCGCGGGGCCGTCGGGCCGGGCATTGTACCGGCCAAAGGTCCAGGGTCCATGACCGCGGCGGATGGCGGGGGGCGCGACCAAACCCACCGGGGAACCGGTACAATCGCGCGCCCCGATCCGACCTCTCCCGAGAACCGCGCCATGTCCGAAACCTCCTGGTTCACCGAGCAGCACGAGCATTCCGGCTCGTCCATCGGTTTCCGCGTGAAACAGAAGCTGCATTCGGAAAAGACGCCGTTCCAGACCATCGAGATCTACGAGACGACCGACTGGGGCAACCTGATGGTCATCGACGGCTGCATGATGGTGACCAGCCGCGACAATTTCCTTTACCACGAGATGATGTCGCACCCGGCGCTGTTCACGCATGCGCGCGCCAAGCGCGTCGTCATCATCGGCGGCGGCGACTGCGGCACCCTGCGTGAAGTGCTGCGCCACGACGAAGTCGAGAAGGCCGTGCAGGTCGAGATCGACGAGCGCGTCACGCGCCTCGCCGAAAAGTACTTCCCGGAACTGTGCGAAGCCAACGGCGATCCGCGCGCCGAGCTGCTGTTCATCGACGGCATCAAGTACATGGCCGAGTGCGAGCCGGATTCGCTGGATCTCGTCATCGTCGATTCCACCGATCCGGTCGGGCCGGCCGAAGGCCTGTTCAACGCGGCGTTCTATTCCAGCTGCTACAAGGCGCTGCGCCACGGCGGCATCCTCGTGCAGCAGTCCGAATCGCCGCTGGTGCATCTGGACCTGATCAAGTCGATGCGTATGGCGATGAAGAGCGCCGGCTTCCAGGCCGCCAAGACCCTGAGCTTCCCGCAGCCGTGCTATCCGACCGGCTGGTGGAGCTGCACCATGGTACGCAAGGGTGCCGACCTCGCCGGGTTCCGCGAACGCGGTGCGGCGAGCAAGCAGTTCCCCACGCGCTACTACAACGCCGACATGCATCGTGCCGCACTGGCCCTGCCGGAATTCGTGCGCGAAGCGCTAGGCGAATAGCCAGGGAAGATCAGAAAAGGGTGGAGAGGAGTGGGAAACGAGTGAGCGATCGGCCGCACCGCTGCTCTCACTGTGTTCTCACTCCTCTCCACTGTTTCTTCGTCAAGCCGTGAGCGTCTTCGCCGCCTTTGCGTTTGTTCTGCTGCTGATGGCGCTGGGCCGCCTGCTGTCCTGGCGCCGGCTCGTGCCCGACAGCGCGCCGGATGCGCTCAACATCGTCGTGCTCTATGTCTACATGCCGGCGGCGATACTGCTGCAGGTGCCCAAGCTGCAGCTCACCGGCGCAACGCTCGGCGTGGCGCTGGTGCCCTGGATGCTGCTGGCAGCGAGCACGCTGCTCGTACTCGGCGCCGCGCGCCTGCTGAACCTGCAACGGCCGGACACGGCAGTGCTGCTGCTCGAAGTGCCGCTTGGCAATACCTCGTTCCTCGGCTATGCGCTGATTCCCGTGCTCGCCAGCCCGGAGGCGATGCCGTTTGCCGTGCTGTTCGATCAGTTCGGCAGTTTCCTGATCCTGTCCACGTTCGGACTGACCGTGATCGCGATCTACTCCGGCGGCGCGCGACCGACGCCGGCCGTGGTGCTCCGGCGCGTCGTGAGTTTTCCGCCGTTCCTCGCGCTGGTGTTCGCGCTGACCCTCATGCCGGCCGAACCGCCGCGCGAAATCGCCGACGTGCTGCAGCAGCTGGCCTCTGCGATGCTGCCGATGGTCGGCATCGCACTGGGTATGCAACTGCGGCTGCGCCTGCCGCGTGCGCAACTGCTGCCGCTGGGACTGGGCCTCGCCGGCAAGCTTGTGCTGATGCCGGCGCTGGCCTGGGCACTGTGCCTGCTGCTGGATTTCGAACCGGCCGCGCGCTCCGCCGTCGTGCTCGAAGCGGCGATGCCGCCGATGATCACGGCCGCCGCACTCGCGGCGATGGCGCGTCTGGCGCCGGAGCTGGGCTCGGCCCTGGTCGGCTACGGCGTCGTGCTGTCGATGCTGAGCCTGCCTTTCTGGCGCTGGTGGCTGGGCTATTGAGTGCAGCGCGCCTGGCGGGCGGCGCAGTGTGGAAACGCGATCAGGTCAGCGCCGCGCGGTATTGCCGGGTGAGCGCTGCGGCACAGGCGGCCGGATCATGATGGCGCCGCAGATAGGCGCGGCCGTTGGCGACGAGCTGCGCGCGCAGCGCCGCGTCGGCCTGGAGGCTTCGCACTGCCTCGACGAAGGCTTCGGCGTTGTCGGCGATCAGCAGTTCGCGGCCGGATGCGACGACGAGCCCCGCCGCGGCCACGCGCGTGGCGACGACCGGCAGCCCGCGCGCCCAGGCTTCGAGGATGCGCATGCGGATGCCTGAGCCGGTAAGCAACGGCACCGCGGCGATCGCGCCTTCGGGAAACGCGGCAGCGGAGTCCGCCGGTGCGGCGTGCGCGACGACGTCGCGCCGCGATGGAATTCCTCCGCCGAAGACATGCAGGCGCACGCCGGCGTTGCCGCGCAGACGTGGGGCGACGCTGGCGAGGAACCAGTCCAGTCCCTGCCGGTTCGGCCACCAGCCTGTGCTGCCGGCAAGGACCAGCGCGGGTTCGCCGGCGACGCTCGGCCCCGCCGGAAGTTGCGACGGATACGGCGGAGCGACGGCGCTGATGTTCGCCGCGGCCTGAGGCGCGATCGTGCGCAGCGCCGCGGCGTCGTCGTCGGTCAGCGTCAGCGTGGCGGCGACGCGCCGCAGCAGCCGCGCCTCGGCCGCGCGCAGGCGGCGTGACTCGAACGCCAACAGCGGCAGCAGTGGACGTGCTCGCGCGAGCTGCTGCCATAGCGACGATTCCACATTTTGCATACGCAACACGACGCGCGTCCCTGTGTTGAACGCGGCGTCGCAGTTGCCGAGCGCCTGCAACTGCTCGGCGTGCACGATGTCCGGGCGCCACTCGGCGATGCGTACGGCCACCGCTGTGGCGATCGCCGCATGGCGGTGCCGCGCGAGGCTCAGCGCCGAGCCCTCGCGCGCGGCGCGCCACGCCGCCGCGGCCCAGCCGCGCGGACGCAGCGGGATCAGCTGTGGCGTGCAGACCGTCCGCAAGTGGGCGAGGGCCTCAGGGTCTGCGGCGGCGGCATCCACCGGCGCGATCAGGTGCAGCGCGTGGCCGGCCGTGGCCAGGGCCTGCAGCGTCAGCCACAGCACGAGGCGTCCGCCGTCGTGTGGTGGCCAGGGCGGCTTGGTCGCGACCACGAGGATTTTCATGCGCGCCGAGTGTCCTGTCTCGTCATTGCGTTTAAGAAATTCCGGGTGGTCAAGACGCCGGGATTATTTGATGGCAATGGTGGGACCGGACACCAGTGTAGAGCCTGATCGCGCGCGGCTGGCGTCGACAGGCACCGGGCCGCGACCGCAGAATGCCTGCCTCATGCGCGTCCTGTTCATCTCCCAGCGGCTGCCGGCGCACGCCGCGCGCGGCGACCAGTGCCGCGCATTCGCGCAGATCCGCGCGCTGTCGGCGCGCCATGCGATCACCTCGCTGAGTTTCGATGCCGCCGATGCGGCCGGCCGCGCCGCGCTGGCGCCGTATTGCGAGCACGTCATCGTCGCGCCGCGCGCGCGCCTGCGCAGCGGCTTGCGCGCGATCGCGGCGTTGGCCGGCTCGCGGCCGCTGCAGGTCGCGATGAACGACGGCATCGCTGCGGGCCTGGACCTGGCCGCGCTGTGCGATTTGGGCTTTGACCTGGCTCATGTGCAGCTCGTGCGTCTCGCCGGACTGCTGCCTGCGCTGGCACCGCTGCCGTGCGTCGTGGATTTCGTCGACGCGCTGTCGCTGAACATGGCGCGGCGCGCGCAGTGGGACCGTACACCGCTGCGCTGGATCGCGGCGCTGGAAGCGCGCCGCCTCGCCGCCTGCGAGCGTGAACTGTGCACGCGGCACGCGACCGTCGTGTGTTCCGCGGCCGACCGGGCCGCGATCCGTGAGGATGCGTTCGCGCCGCGGCTCGTGCGCAACGGCGTGGACCTCGACGAATTCGCGTTCACGGCAGGACAGGAGCGCGCGCCGGAAATCGTCTTCGCCGGCAATCTTGGCTATTTTCCCAATGTGGACGCGGCATGCTGGTTCGCCACCGAGGTGATGCCGCTGCTGCTGCGCGAAATGCCCCAGCTGCGCCTGCGCCTGGTCGGTGCGCGGCCGGCAGCAGTGCTGCGGCGTCTGGCGCGGACGCAGCCGAACGTCGACCTCATCGGGGAGGTGCCGCGGATGCAGCCGCATCTGGCTCGCGCGGCGGCCGCCGTCGTGCCGCTGCGCGCGGGCTCCGGTCAGCAGTTCAAGCTGCTCGAGGCGATGGCTGCGGGCACGCCGGTGGTCAGCTCGCGCCTGTCGGCGCAGAGCATCCAGGCGATCGACGGCCGACACCTGCTGGTGGCCGACGACGCGGCGGCGATGAGCGCCGCGCTGCTGCGCCTGCTGTCGTCGCCGGCACTGGCACAGGCGCTGTCGCGGGAAGCGCGGCGACATGTCGAGACGGAATTCTCCTGGTTGCGTTCGGCCCAGGAGCTGGAATCGGTATGGCAGGCGGTCGCGACCCGCTGACCCGCACGGACGGCGGGGCGGCAACGGGCTTTGCCGTGGCTGCCCCCGAAAGGAACCGTTTCGCCCGAATGAAAAAGCTACTTTGTCGAACGGGTCGCACCCAGCGGCGGCGGCGCGCTGAGCTGTCCCGCACGCAGTTGCGCGTCGAGCTGCTCGACCTGGCGCTGGAAGTCGTCGCGCATAGCCTTGGGCAGGGTCGCTATCGCCTGCGGGCTGGCCCAGGCCGTGCGCAGGTAGGCCGCGTTCGCGCCGGCTTCGTCGCCGAGCGTGGTGCGGGCACGGCCGAGATTGATCGTGAATTCGGGGCGTTCTCCGGCGGCGATCGCGGCGTCGAGCAGGGTCACGGCGTTCGCGCCGCGGCGGGTCATGATCAGCGCGATCGACTGCGTCAGTACGGCGCGTGGATCGCCGGGCAGCGCGGTGGCGGCTTGGGCGGCCAGCGTTTCGGCCAGGGCGACCTGGCGCAGCGCGGCACTGTCGGTGCCCGCCACACCGGAGCGCGCGGCCGATTGGCTCATGCGCAGTGCCTGATCAATGCGGAAGTTTGCGTCGTTCAACCGCCACTCGGCCTGGTAGCGCGGAAACTCGGGCCACAGCGCCAGTGAAAGCAACTCGACGACGAACAGGCGCCTGAGAACCTTCATGCGGCGTCCGCCGGGGTGGTCGCGAGCAGTCGCCACGCGCGGCCGCAGGCCAGCAGCAGCACGATCGCGGTGAACGGGATCTGCAGTGGAAACCAGGCCAGCGCAGCGACCGCACCGGCCACGATTACCGCGAGCATCATCTGTGCTTCCACCCTTGTACGTGCTGGAGTGCCATCGCGCGCGAGGCGCAGCAGGCCGCTCAACAGCCAGCCCAGCGCGGCCAGTATCGCCAAGAGCGCCGGCAAGCCTGCCTCGGCCGCCATCTGCAGGTATTCCTGGTGCGCCTGCACGAATGTGGTGGCCGGTTGCGGCGGCGGAAGACGCCGCCGCAACTCGATTTCCGCGGAGAAGCGCTGCACCTGCGACTGTTTGGCGTAGCTGCCCGGTCCGTAGCCGGTCCAGGGTTTCGTCGCGATCATTTCCACGGCCGCGGCCCAGGCGCCGAGGCGGTAGGTGGTCAGTTGCTGCCAGGTCTCGACACCGACCGGCACGCGCGCCCAGGTCTGCGTGCGCAGCGCCGGTACGGCGGCGCAGACGCCCAGCAGCAGCGCGAGCGCCGCACCGGCTGGAGGCAACCAGCGCAGCGTACGCCAGCGCAGGCTGGCCAGCACCGTCGCCGCGGCGAACACCGCGACCAGACTCGTCCGCTGCCGGTTCGCCAATATCACCACGAGTCCGAGTGCGAGCAACGCCCAGCCGGCCCAGCGGCCGCGCGCGGTCGAGGCCGACAGCCCCAGCGCGAGACCAGCCGCCGCCATCAGCGCGCAACTCAGCGCGACATAGGCCTCGTTGCCAAGCAGCGCGCCGGTCGGATAGCGGCCGCCGGGCTGGCTGGCCGCCAACGGCAGATCCAGGCCCGCCCACTGCAGCAGGGAAATCGCCGCATTGACCGCCGCGGCCACCAGTACAGCCGTCAGCACGCGCCGGCCGCCGTCGCCATCGAGCGCGCACGACGCGCCGAGCGGCACGAACAGGGCGAACAGCAGCTGCACGCGCAGGGTCGATGCGCTGGCGGCGGGCAGTTGCGCCATGAGCGTCGCGAGCAGCAGTCCGGCCAGCGCCGCCAGCGCCGCGAGCAAGGCCAGACGCGGGGTGCGTGTCGGCGTGTGGCGGCGGCGTACCAGGTTGGCTAGCGCAGCGAAATCGGCATGCCACAGCAGCGCCGCAGCCGCCACGGCCACGGCGGCCAGTGCAATCAGGCGTTTGGGGGCGTCGAATCCGGCCTGAGCAAACGGATCCACGAGCCACGCCGTGCCGAGCAGCGCGACGATCAAACTGGCAACGATGACGCGTTCGCGACCGCGCGGCAGCGCCGCGGCGCGGTCGTCGAGCGCATGGGCCTGCGCCGCCCGGCTGAACATCAGCGCGGTTCCGCGCCCGCGGGCCGCAGGCGCCATGCGCGGAAACCGCCATTGCCGCGGCAGGGCGCCGTATCGCCGATGCTGCCTTCGCCCGCGTAGGCGACGATCAATTCCAGGTTGCCGTCGGCGTCGATGTCGGCGAGCTGCGCGTCGAAAGCCTTGCAGCCCTGCATCGCCTCGAGCGGCGCCAGGCTCAGGTCGCGGCTGAAGCCGCGGCGTGCGCCGGCGAAGGTCAGGACCTCGCCGTCTTCGCGCACGGCGACGAGATCATCGCGGGCGTCACGGTTGATGTCGCCGATGGCCAGGGCGACGATGCTGTTGCGCGACACCGCGCTCCACAGCGCGAGCGGGATCTCCTTGGCGCCGCCTGCCTCGCGCACCATCTGCAGCAAAATACAGAACTGCGTGTTTTCCACGGCGCGCGCGGCGGCGACGGCCTCGTCGCTGCCGTCGCCGTCGAAATCATGCAGCGCGACCGCGGTCACCGCCGCAGCGAGCGGCACCGAGCGCAGTTCACGCGCCCGATACAGGTTGCCGTCGCCCTTTTGAAGCAGCAGCCGGTTGCCGGCGACACTGGTGCCGAGCAGCGCGTCGGGATTGCCGTCGCCGTCGATGTCGCCCACGGCGATCGCGTCGCCGAAGCTGTTGAGTGCCTGCTCGGGCTTGGCGAGGTCCCACAGGCCATCGCGGTTGAACCACAGGCCGAGCGCGGTCGTGACGCCGCCGCCGCCAAGGCGGGACGGGCCTTCGTTGAGCGCGAGCAGATCGGGCTTGCCGTCGCGATTCCAGTCGGTCACGGCCAGCGCGCGCGAGGTGAAGACCGGTTCGAGCACCGATTCTGCCGGCAGGCGCAGCAGCAGGCCCCGGTTCCACGGCGCGTAGTGGCCGCCGCCTTCATTGATCAGCACAGTCAGCCCGCGCAGATGCGCGCTCAGGGCGATGTCCAGGCGGCCGTCGCGGTTGAAGTCGGCGGCCTTTGCGTCGCCGTAGTCGTACGGCAACGGTGGGAAATGTGCCTCTTTCCACTCCTGGAAGCGGCCCTGTCCGTCGCCGAGGAAGATGACGGGTTGCGCGCGTCCCTTGCGCGCCGGGCCGGACAGCAGATCCAGCCGGCCATCGCCGTTCATGTCGGCCAAGCCGAAGCCGTCGCGCCACTGACCGCTGGCAGGCAGGCCGGTGTCGATGGCGGTCGCGGCGAAGCGCTGCGTCGGGCGCAGCTTTACCGGGCCGCACGCGGACTGGGCGTCCCGTGCGCGCGCCGCCGCTTCGGGCGGCAGCGCGGTCCGCGGCGGCTGTGAGCTGCACGCCGCCGCCAGCAGGCAGATGATCAGGGCGCCGCCGGCGTAGGTTGCGCGCAGCGTACCGGCCGATCCGGGTCGGTGTTGGCTCGAAGGGCCATGACGGCCCGGATTGCCTGCCTGATTCACGCCGTCGTCCACCGTCAAAGTATCGATGGTAACCGCAGCTCTGCATCCGTGGCGCGCGGTGCCGTAGCAAAAAAAACCCCGGCAGCGCCGGGGTTTTTCAGGAACACATAACGATCAGGCGCGTCGCAAGGCGTACCCGGCGCAGCTGCCCAGCACCAGCAGCAACAGCAGCAGGCTCCAGGTCGACAAGGCCGGCACCGGCACGATGGACACCGCCCCGTTAATCGTGAGCGGGTAGGCGCGGTTGCCGGTGAACCCGTTCGCGTCGGTCGCCGTGACCGTGAAGTTGTACAGGCCACTCGCCGTCGGCGTACCGCTGATCACGCCACTCGCGCTCAGGCTCAGGCCCGGCGGCAACGCACCCACGCTGACCGCGAAGGTGTACGGCGACAGGCCGCCCGACGCGCTGACGTTGGCCGAGTAGAGCTGGCCGACCGTGCCGTTGGGCAGCGTGGGCGGATTGACGACGATGGTGACGCCCACGCCGGTCGGCGAGAACTCGACGTCGTCCCAGGCACTGGCGCAGCTCGTGTCGGCCGGGAAGTCGATGAAGCCGTCGCCGTCATTGTCGATACCGTCGCTGCAGGCGCGCGTCGGCGCGTTGGACAGTTCGTTGAGATCGGCCGGGCTGGCACAACCCGGGTCGGCCGCATCGGCGAGGCCGTCGAAGTCGTTGTCCAGAGTGTCCGAGCAGTCCGGGCCTTCGAAATTGTCGTTGGCCGCGGTGCAGGTCGGTGCGGCCGGGAAATCGATCAGGCCGTCGGCGTCGTTGTCGATGCCGTCGCTGCACTGCGCCGGGTTGGTTTCGCTGGTATCGGGGAACCCGGTGCAGCCCGGATCGGCCGGGAAATCGATCAGGCTGTCGCCGTCATTGTCGAAACCGTCGCTGCACTGCGTGTTCTCACTATTCGACTGGGCATTGAGACAGCTGTTGTCGGCCGGGAAGTCGATCTGGCCGTCGCCGTCGTTGTCGATGCCGTCACTGCACTGCGGGCTGGCTTCGCTGTTGTCGTTCAGATCGGTACAGCCCGAATCGGCCGGAAAGTCGATGAGGCTGTCGCCGTCGTTATCGATGCCGTCACGGCACTGCGGGTCGGTTTCGTTGCCGTCGTTGGGTGCGGTGCAGCCCGGGTCGGCCGGGAAGTCGATCAGGCCGTCGCCGTCGTTGTCGACGCCGTCGTCGCACTGGCCGAAGTTCTCGGTGTTGTCGTTCGGGAAGAAGCACTGCGGATCGGCGGGGAAGTCGATCAGGCCGTCGCCGTCGTTGTCGACCGCGTCGTCGCAGGCGGCGATGAAGCCCTCGGACTGGTCGTGCGGGGTCGAGCACTCCGGGTCGGTCGGGAAGTCGATGAAGGTGTCGCCGTCATTGTCGACACCGTCGCTGCATTGAGGTGCTTCGAGCGCGTCGTCGGCGCTGCGACAGCCCGGATCGGCCGGAAAGTCGATCAGGCCGTCGCCGTCGTTGTCGAGGCCGTCGCTGCATTCGATCGGGGTGATCGGCAGGTTGAAGGTTTCGTTTTTCGCGTGCGGCCAGGCGGCAGCCTGGGCCAGGTCCCCGTACAGCGACGTGGAAATGTGGCTGACGAAGGAATGATTCGGCGCAGTCTGACCATCGCCGGTCAGCGACAGGTTGTAGCTGACGAAGCCCCGGACGTACGGGATGCTGGTCTGCGTCGGGTCGTCCAGACGGATCGACTGGGTTGCCAGTGGCAGCCGCGTGGCATACCCGGCGACCGAGACCTGTTCCTGCTCGTCGAACGCGAGGATGCCGCCGCTCGGTATGGCGGGCGGCGGCGAGCCGCAGGCGAACGGCGCCACGTTGCCCGGATCGCGCCAGACCTGTGCCGTCGTGCGGAACAGCACGTCGGTAAACGAGTAGCGGCCTTCCCAGCCCGTGGGCAGCCCTTCGCGGTTGTCCGCGCCGCTGGTGCCGATGCGGCGGGCGTAGAAGGTGTAGTCGCCGGCGCCGTTGGTGGCCGCGTCGGTGGCGCTGGCTTCGATATGCACCAGTGCATCGCCGTAGGCGAACGACTGGGCTACGTTGGACACCGAGGACTGGCCCCAGAGCACATTGTCGTTGCGCGCGATTCCCGTGCCGCCGGCGACGAAGTAGCCCGCGTCGCCAGGGACCAGGGTGGAGCACGAGCCGACCACGTCGATGGTGACGTAGCCGCGCGACAGCGTGTCACCGTGCGGCGTACTGGCGCACTGGCCCCCGAGCAGGCTCGACGGCTGGCCCTGATGCGCGGCGATCAGGCCGCTGAGCTGTGTGGCGTTCAGCGCTGCCGGCGGCAGCGTCGCGGCGCAGGTCGCGAAACCGCCAGGCGTCGACGCGGGCAGCGTGCCGGTCGCGAACAGCTGGCTCAGGTCGATCTCGGTGATGCCGTAGCCGTCGATGCGGACGTCGAAGTTGTAGGTCGGAACGCCGCGATCGCTCCACAGCGTGACATGGGCGAGCGTTTCGGTCGCCGCGCGATTACCGACGTTGAGCACGGTCCGCGTGCCTGTCGGATTGGCCGCGTCGACCTCGAAATACGGCAGCAGCAGCGTCGCTGCGGGAACGTTGTCCAGCGCTGTGATGGTGGCGTGGGCCGGCGCGAGGGCGCTCAGCAACAGGGCCGCGCCCAGGCCGAGCAGGGAAGTGCACTTTTTCATGATTCTGTGCTCCAGGCTCAGGGAACGGACGGATTGCCGGCGGTCGCCGCGTTGCCGAGCTGTATGCCCGGCACCAGATAGCGCGGGCCGTTCGCCGGGATGGCCTGGGGTGCCGAGCGGAAGCTCAGCCACGACTGGCGGATGGCGCCGTAGGGCCCGCTGGGTGCGCTCAGGTTGAGGTTGGCGAACAGCCAGCCGAGCGGCTCCGTGATCGGCAAGGTCGCGCCGGCCGCGGTGCCCGAGACGAACGCGAACGGATTGCCCGCCGGTGTGGCGGTGATGTTGCCGGTGATATTGAACTGGGCCAGCTGTTGCTGGCCGGCCGGCAGGCCGGCGGGGCCGGTGCCGCAGGCAAACGGCGCGAGCGGTACGCCCGGGTCGCGCCAGTAGTCGATATCGGTGCGATTGAGCGTGACGGTGCCGGCCCAGGCGGTCGGTAGCGGCTCGCGATTGTCGATCGCGCCGTGGCCGACCAGTCGACCGTAGAAGCTCTGCTTGTTCGGGCCAGCTGAGGTCAGCGGATCAACTCCGTTGGCTTCGATGGAGACTGCATCGTCGATGAGGTTGCGCCGGTTCGCTGCATCGATGATCGCGTAGTCGCCGCGGATGATGTTGCGGTTGCCGGCAACGCCGCCGCCGCCCGCCGAGAAATAGCCGGGAGAGCCCGGCACGTCCCCGGTGCACTGGTTGGTCACGTCGACGGTCACGTAGCCGCGCGCAATGCCGTCGCTGTAGTTCATCGAACCGCACTGGCCGCCGAAATAGTCGGCATTGGGCTGGCCGCTGTGTGCGCCGACGAGATCGCGGCTCAGGATGCTGCCGCTTTCCTGGCCATTGAGGTAGTTGTTGCAGCTCGCGAAGTTGATGTCCTGCGAGATCGGGCCCTGCGGACTGATCGAGTCGGTCGGATCCTGCCCGTCGCTGGCCGTTCTGGGCAGCCGGCGGCGGAACACCAGGCCGAGGTCAATGACCTGCTGGTCATAGCCGGTCAGGTAGACGTTGAAATTCGCCGTGGGCAGACCGTAGTCGGTCCAGAGCACCACGTTGACCATGGTCGCCGAGGCGCTCGCGTTCTGCACCGTCAGCACGGTGTTGACGCCCTGCGGCGAGCTGGTATCGACCTCGAAATGCGGGAACAGCAGAGTGGATCCGGGCACCGGATCGATGGTGCCGATGACCGCCGTGGCGGTCAGCGAATAAAACGACAGCGCGACAAGCGCGAGAAGACGGGCCAGCATGACTACCCCCGTAGCAACGATTTGAATTTCCCCTGGCAGGCATCCATGAACGGAGGCTGCACGGCGCGAGCATAGCACCGGCAATAAGCCTGTGATCCCCGGGAATTTCCCCATGCGGGTCGCATCGTCGCAAGGCTGTCATGCAGCACCTGTTTTGCGCCGTGCTGTTCATCGTTGTGAAATCGAGGGTGCAATTTAAGCGACACGCTATCGGTGTCACCGGCGACGACTGCCGCAACAAAAAACCGCACGCCGCCTACAAGGCAGACGTGCGGCTCGGTGGTCTACGCCGGTGCCGGCTGCGTCAGCGCAGCAGGTACTGGCTTTTTGCCTAGGTCTACGGGCAGGTCGTGCCCACCACCGAGGTCACGCGTTCCAGCGCGAGTGTGCCCGACGCGGTGAAGGCCGGATCGGTCGAGGTCCAGGCCACGCTGCCGGCGTTGCAGCCGGTAAAGGTGAAGGTCAGCGTGCCCCAGGGCGGATTGGTGATCTGGGTCGGGTCGAAATTCGGCGGGAAGCGGCCGCCACGACTCTTGACGGCCTGCATCTCGATGCGGTTGTCGACGATCTGGCCCACGCCGAGGATCCAGACCTGGTTGCCGTTCGCGTCGAAGGTGAACCAGAACGCCGTGACGGTCGTGTCGTTGACCTTCTCGAGCTGAAAGCCGTGGCCGCTCTGCGCCGGATTGAACCAGTTGCCGCTGACCGCGCTGCCGATCGAGAAGACCGGACCGCCGCCTTCGACCTTGATCTTGCCGGACATGCCGATGCCGCCGGGACCGCCGTGCGCGGTGCAGTAATAGCCGATCTCGCCGGCCGTGTTGAAGGTGATGGTCTGCGACCACTCGCTGGAGCTGGGCGCGCCGCCATTGGGATTGGCCGCGCTGGCGCAGTTCGTCGAGCAGCGGAACGAATCGTCGTCGGCGACGACATTGTGGAAACCGCTCTGGTTGCGGAACGTGACCGTGTCACCGGCCTGGATCGTCAGGTTCGACGGCGTGAAGCCGTTGCCGATGCCACCGACGGTGACAACGTGATTGGCCGCGCTGGCCAGGGTGGAGCCGAGCAACAGGCAGATGCCTGCCGCCATGTGAACAAATCGCCGCTTCATGAGCCTGCCTCCTAGCGAAAACGCCGCGCCGATTGCGCGGTACGTAGGCCGTGAGTGCGGGCTGCGCGAGGAATGGTTGTAGCGATGGGTGAACGGGGTTCAGACTGGTCGACCGGCGCCTGCGGAGCTCGCCCACGTCCGGCGCGCAGCAATCAGCTTGCGCGAGCGATCTCACATTTCCCGAGTCGGCCGCCTACGCGATCGACTCGGCCAACCCACCCTCGATCGCTCTGGCAGGTCGTCTTCGACCGCCGGGCTAGAAACTCCACACCAGCGTGGTCACCCAGCGTGTGCGCTCCTTCGAGCCGATGCTGTATTGCAGCGCCGCAGGCGTTGCCCACAGCAGCGCCGAGTACATGTGGACATCGCCGACCCCGTAGCCCAGGCCGACGCTGCCGTAACCGTAGCTGAGGTCGGCGCTCTGCGTGCGCCGCGGATCACCCGGATAGGCCAGCTCGAGCGCGTTCCTGATCCGCGTGTAGCCGATGCCGACATCGGCGGCGAGGCGGCCGCGGATCGGCTGGTGGTAGCTGAGCTCCGCGGCGGCAGCGACATCGGTACCCGCGCCGTTGGCCGTGAAGACGCCCGGCGTGTCCGGCGACAGCGCCAGGCTCAGGCGCCAGCGGCCGCGCCAGCCGACGGCGGCGGTCAATTCGTTGTAATCGAGCTCGTCGCGCCAGACATTCCACGGGGACTCGTAGTGGACGACACCAAGCTTCGCCGACCAGTCCTCGCCCAGTTGCCAGCGCCGATCGAGATACAGCGTGAACTGCGCGCCGCTGGACTGGAACGCCGGCCGCTCCTGCGACGCGCCGATGCCGGCGACCCAGGCGGTGCCGAATCCATAGTGCAGATCGGCCAGCCAGGCCGGCTGACCCGAACTCAGGCTCACGCCGCGGTAGACATTGTCGGTGCCGTAGCCGAGCGCGCCGCCCCATCCCTGGGCAGGTGCCGGCTGCGGCAGCGCCACGAGCCACAGCAGCAGACAACCGGTTGCGCGGCGGAGAGGGCGATCGTCGCGGGTGCCTGCCATGGCGCAGAATCGACCTGAAAAGTGGGTGGGTACGCGAACTTACACCGCGCGAGGCGGCACTGGCTGCGGCCAGGATCACGCCCGGTGCCGCGAGGCCGCCACGGGCACAACCTTTTTGCGCCGGGGCGACACTCAGGTTCCAGGACGCAACGATGCGGAGCCGATGAAATCTATCACCGAC
This sequence comes from Tahibacter sp., assembly GCF_032229445.1. NCBI lineage: Bacteria > Pseudomonadati > Pseudomonadota > Gammaproteobacteria > Lysobacterales > Rhodanobacteraceae > Tahibacter > Tahibacter sp. The sequence continues at coordinate 139,289 of NZ_JAVTWC010000101.1, read as the reverse complement.
GACAGGAACCCGCGCAACGCCGACGTGGCGAGCGATGCCGACGGCGACGCGGTCGAGCAGCTGCTGCTGGCGGCCGTCGGGCGCGGCGACCGCGTCGCGTTCGAGCGCCTGTACCTGCGCCAACACGCGCTGCTTGCTCGCTTCATCGCACGGCATACGGCGCGGCGCGACCTGATCGACGAGATCATCAACGACGCGTTCTGGGTGGTCTGGCGCAAGGCGGCGGAATTCCGCGGCGAGTCCAAGGTCGCGACCTGGATCATCGGCATCGCCTACCGCTGCATGCTCAAGGCGCTGCGCCAGAACGTGCAGTCGGTCGAGCAGGACATCGACGAAGGGTTCGAACTGGCTGGCACCGAATCCGGGGAAGCCGAGCAGCGCGAACTCAGCGACTGGGTACGCCGCGGCCTGGATCTGCTGTCGCCGGAGCAGCGCATGACCCTGGAGCTGGCCTATTACCTCGGCCAGTCCTGCGACGAGATCGCCAGCATCATGAATTGCGCCAACGGCACGGTGAAGGCGCGCCTGTTCCATGCGCGCCTGCGCCTGCGCAACTCGCTGCCCGCACTCGGCGGCGACGTTGCCGCCAATGCACCCGTAAGGAAATGAACGCATGAACCACGAACCGAATCCGCACCGCGAAACCTGGGACCTGATCCCCTGGATCGTCAACGGCACCGCTACCGCGGCGCAATGCGACAGCGTCGAGCAGCATCTGCGCGAATGCGCCGACTGCCGCGACGAACTCGCACAGCAGCAGCAGTTCAAGAGCGGCATGCAGGCCGCTGCGACCGGCGCGTACGATCCGCAGCCGGGATTGCAGCGGCTGTTAGCGCGCATCGATGCCGAGTCGTCCGTCCTGGACAGCGGCCGTCCGGCATCGATGCGCGGCGGGCGCTGGACCCCGTGGCTGGCCGCGGCCGTGATCGTGCAGGCCGTCGGCCTGGCCCTGCTAGTCGGGATGATGTGGGGCAGGCCCGCGCCGGAACTTGCAGCACAGCCGGTGGCGGATACGGGCTACCGCACCCTGACCAGCGCGACCGCGCAACGTGGCGCAACGATCCGTCTGGTCGTCGGTCCGGATACCTCCCTGGCCGCGCTGCGCCGCCTGCTCGGCGAGGCGCGGCTGCAGATCGTCGAAAGCACCGCCGACAACGTCGCGTTCGGTCTGGCGCCGATCGATGTTTCCTTGTCCACCAGCGAAGACCGGACTGCGCGTTCCGTCGCGTGGCTGCGCGACCAGCCCGGGGTACTGCTCGCCGAGCCCATCGCCCGTCCGCCCGGCACGGGGCGCTGATCCCGTGCCAGCCTTCCTGCCAGCACGTGGAGTTCTGCGCAGCGCGGCGCTGCTGCTCGCCCTGGGTCTCGGCGCCGGGCCGGTCGCGGCCGACGATCCGGACTGGGCGGCGGGCTACGACGCCGCGCAGATGATCGTCGTCGCCGTGGCCAACAAGCCGGATCCGCAGCCATCCGCCGGCGCCACGCCGCGCGGCTATGACGCGCTGCCGAACTATGCCGGCGGCGACCGCGCGGTCGTGACCGCGGCCAACCTGTCGAGCGACTACCACCTGCGCGAAGTGTCCGCCTGGGTGATAGCGCCGCTGCGCCTGCGCTGCATGGTGTTTGCACTGCCGCCGTCGGCCGACCGGGCGGCCGTAATCGCGCAGCTCAAGGGCGACCGGCGCGTACGCATCGCGCAGCCGCTGCAGGAGTTCGAAACCTTCGGCGACGGCGCGGGTGGCGCCGGCGGCCCTGCACTGCCCGCAGCGGGCGCAGCCGATGCGGTCTACAACGATCCCTACGTCGGCCTGCAGCATAATTTCTCCATCATCGCCGCGGCCGGCGCGCAGCGCACGACGCGCGGCGACGGCGTGCGCATCGCGCTGATCGACGCGGGTGTGGACACGACCCATCCGGATCTCGACGGCCGCATCGCGCAGCAGCGCGACTTCGTCGGCACCGCACCGCAGAACGTTGCCGAGCGGCATGGCACCGAAGTCGCCGGCGTGATCGCGGCGGTGGCCAACAACAAGCTCGGCATCGTCGGCATCGCGCCCGCGGCACAGCTGCTCGCCTACCGCGCGTGCTGGACCCTGCCGGCGCAGCCTGCCAGCGCGCGCTGCAATTCGTATACATTGGCACTCGCGCTCGGCGCGGCGCTGGCCTCCGATGCGCACATCATCAATCTGAGCCTCGGCGGCCCCGCCGACCCGCTGCTCGAGGAACTGCTCGCGTATGCGCTCGCCCGCGGCACCATCGTCGTCGGCGCGGTGCCGCCGGACCGGCGCCTCGACGGCTTTCCGGTCGGTGTGCCCGGCGTGATCGCGGTCGCGTCGGCCGAAGATGTGCAGGCCGAGGGCGCTACCGCGGCGGCCGGTGTGCTGCGCGCGCCCGGGCGCGACATTCTTACGCTGGAACCCGGCGGTCACTATGACTATGCCTCGGGCAGCTCGCTCGCGACCGCCCATGTGACCGGTGCGCTGGCGTTGCTGCTCGCGTTGAAACCCGGCGAATCGGCCGCGGAACTCGCTGCGCTGCTGCGGCGCAGCCAGGGCGAGGCCGGCGCGTCCATCGACATCTGCAGCGCCGTCGCGGGGCTGAGCGGCGCGACGACGGCCTGCGGCCTGCGTGCGGCCGTACCCGCAGCCACGAAGGGGGGCTAGGCATGATGACGCGTGCGGTCACGCTCGCCGGGACCTGGGCAGGCCGCCTCGCGCTGCTCGCGGTGTTGACACTGCCGTCGGTCCACGCGCAGCAGACGCGCGAAGACCTGGCGCGCCAGCTGCCCGGGTCGGATCTGTCCGGCGCACAGGCGCAGCAAAGTGCGCGGCAGTTCCTCGCCGCGCCGGGTTTCGCGCTGGCCCGCGTCGCCGACAACCCGCTCGCTGCCACAGCCACGCCGGTCGGCGAGAAGGTCTGCATCGCCTGCCATCAGCTCGAGAGCGAGCACTTCACGCACACCCTGCATGCGCTGGGTCTGCACGCGGCGGCCAAGGTCGATCCGGCGATACCGGTCTGCGAAACCTGCCACGGGCCGGGTTCTGCGCATGCCCAGGACCCGGCCGGCAAGGGCCTGATCCTCGGCTTCACGCGCGGCTCGGCCACGCCGGTCGCGCAGCAGACCCGGACCTGCCTGACCTGCCACGAAGGCGGCGCGCGAGACCACTGGGCCGGTTCCATCCACCAGCGCAACGATCTGTCGTGCAGCGACTGCCACAACCCGATGGCGAGGTTCTCCGGCGACGGCCTGCTGGCCAGGCGCTCGATCAACGACACCTGCGCGCAATGCCACAACGATGTGCGGATGGAGTTCGGCCGCCGCTCGCATATGCCGTTGGCGGAAGGGCAGATGAGCTGTGTCGACTGCCATAACCCGCACGGCTCGCTGACCGCGCCGCTGCTCAAGACCACGACCGTCAACGAGACCTGCTACCAGTGCCACGCCGAAAAGCGCGGCCCGTTCCTGTTCGAGCATGCGCCGGTGCGGCAGAACTGCCTCACCTGCCATACGCCGCACGGATCCAACCAGCATGCGCTGCTGGTCGCGCCGGTGCCGTTCCTGTGCCAGCAGTGCCACAGCCAGCTCGGTCATCCCAACGATCTGCTGACGCCTGCGTCGCTCGCCAACGGCGCTCATCCCGATGAGCGCCTGATGGGTCGTGCGTGCCTGACCTGCCACGCCCAGATCCACGGCTCCAACGCGCCCTCCGGGCCGAAGTTCCACGAGTAGGGCGGGGAGGACGGCAATGCCATCACAGTCATTCGCGCGCGCAGCATTGCCGCTGGCCGTGCTGATGGTCCTGTCCACGGGCAGCCGCGCGGACAGCGGCGGCGGCGTCGACACGGAATTCGGCAACGCGCTGCTGACGCGCACCGGCGGCGTGAACGCGACGCCGGACGCGCGCGGCACGAGCTGGCTGCGCCCGGGCCAGCGCCGTTCGCCCGGCGGCCATCTGTATTCCTGTCCGCTGGAATCGCCGACGCTGCAGGAGATCGGTGGGTGGGACCTCGACGCGCGCGTGCAGCTCGGCTGGATCGGCACCTACGGCGACGACGACAACGCGCTGTGGAACCGCTACGTGCGCTGGGACAGCGGCCTGGTCCTCGGCCTGCTCGACCTCGCCCTGCGCCGCGCGGCCGACGGCAGCTACGCCGCAGTGCGCGCGAGCCGCCTGAGCAGCGACGACGCCTTCTTCGAGGCCGCATTCGGCCGTGCCGGCAGCTACAAGGTGCAGGCCTTCCTGCGCGAACTGCCGAATGCCACGAGCGATTCGGCGATCTCGATCTGGAACGGCGTGGGCAGCAACGAACTCACCCTGTTGCCGGGTCTGGCGCCCGGCGCGAGCAGCAGCGGGCAGGTCGCCGCGGCCGCGGCCGGTGTCGCGCCGCAGCGCCTGCAGGTCGTGCGCAGCAAGACGGGCCTCGGCTTCGACGCCTACCTCACGCCGCGCTGGACGGCGTATGCCAAGCTGAGCAACGAACAGCGTTCGGGCGCGCGGCCTTTCGGCGGCGCGTTTTTCTACAATTTTCTTTTTCCCGGAAACGCCGGCGCGCTGGAGACGCTGCGTCCGGTTGAGGACAGCACGCTGAATTTCAACGGCGGCCTTCGCTTCGCCGGTGCGCGCTGGCGCATGGACGTGGCCTATGACGGATCGTTCTACCGCGATGCGTACCGGCGCTTCCGTTTCGAAAGCCCGTTCGCGCTGACCCCGACGCGACCGGGAGCCACATCCGCGACTATCTACCAGGGCCAGTTCGCGCTCGAACCCGACAACGACTATCACAACGTCCGCAGCAGCTTCACGCGGCGCCTGCCGTGGAACGGCGAACTCAGCGTCAGCGCGGCGGCCGGCCGCATGAGCCAGGACGACGGCCTGATCGCGCCGATCGACTGCAGCGGCACGTTCGGCGTGGACATCGACGGCAGCGGCATCCCGAGCGCGACGAATCGCTTTCTGCACAATTGCTCGGACTGGAATACGCCGGCCTCGCTGTCTCGCGACAGCGCAGACCTGCGCATCGACACCTATTCCTTCGACAGCCGCTTCACGCTGCAGCCATCGTCGCGGCTCGACCTGCGCGGCGGCGTGCGTTTCAACCGCGAGGACTACCGCAACACCTACCTCGCCTACAACCCGCTGACCGGCGACTACGGCTACATCACCGAGAACGGCGCGCAGGCGAGCATCCAGGCCGGTGCGCTGGGGACCTGGAACCCGCTGACGTCGCCATCGGTCATCACGCGCGTACGCAGCCTGCCGCTCGACCAGGCAACGCACGCGGCCGAACTCGGCGCCGACTGGCGCCTGGCCGAGCGGCGCACGCTGGGCCTGAGCCTCGTCACGCAGCGCAACGAGCCCACGCATCGCGAGCGTCGCCGCGTCGTCGAGGACAGCGCGAAGCTGAGCTTTGTCGACCGCAGCCTGGACTGGCTGACCTTGCGCGCGAACTACATCTGGCTCGATCAGCACGGCGACCGCTACGTGCCCAATCCGTATGGGTCGGCATACTCGACCAGCCTGCCGGGCTTCGTCGCGCCGATCGGCGGCGTACCCGCGTTCACGGTCGATGCGATGCGCAAGTACGACCTGTCCGACCGGCGCGAGCACAAGGTCGATCTCATGGCGACCGTGGCGCTGGCCGACGACATGACCCTGAGCACCGGCCTGCGCGGCGACTGGAACGACTACGGTGCGCAGATCGGCCGCCAGGCGCACGACCGCACCGGCTTTCACCTGCAGTGGGAATGGCAGCCGTCGCCGCTGACCCGTGCCAGCGTCCACTACGGTGCCGATCGCGCGCGCCTGCGCATGGCCAATGTCGCCGACGTCGTATTCGGTCCCGACGGCAGCCTCGGCGGGCCAGACTATCCGCTCAACGCGCGCTGGTGGGCTTACGACAAGCAGCGCAATCGCACGGCGGGCGCGACGCTCGACCACCGTTTCGGCCCGGTACGCGTCGATGCGGGCTGGAACCTCGTCGACGCGCGTGGCCTGACCAGCTATCGCTTCGATTCGCCGGTCGCCCTGGCGTACTTCGAGGACGGCCTCGACGGCGCGCGCAGCGGCAGTTTTCCGCTCATGCGCTATCGCGTCGACAGCCTGACCCTGGGATTGAGCTTCGCATTGTCGCCGCGGTTCTCCGTGCGCCTGTTCGACTATTACGAACGCGGTCGCGTGGACGACTGGCATTACCTCGGCCTGGATACGGCCCGCGTCATCGACCACCGCGTCTACAGCGACGGCGGTCCGCAGGGCTATGCCACCAACCTGATCGGCGTGCTGCTCGACGTGCGCTTGTAGCGCCACCCGGAGGGCAAGTCGTGGCAGGTGCAGACACGTCAGTGCAAATGTTTTTTAGTGAAAAAAGGAGATAGAGACGATGCGAATCATGAACACCTTGCTGGCACTCGCCGCGGCGCTGCCGTTCACCGCGGCAGCGGCCGATCACGAAGTCCTGGTCGGGCAGGGCGGCAACGCCTACGTGCCCGGCACGGTCACGATCTCGGTCGGCGACACGGTGACGTTTCGCCAGGTCGGCGGTTTCCACAACGTCGCGTCGAATCCGGGCGCGATCACGGCGTTCCGTTGCGGCCCGAACGGCTGCGACGGCGTCGGCGGCGGAAACGGTGAGCCGGGTGGCGGCACCTGGCAGCAGACCGTCACGTTCCCGGATGCCGGCACCATCGGCTATTTCTGCGATGTGCACGGACAGAGCATGTCCGGCACGATCGTGGTGAACCCGGTGCCGGTCACGCTGCAGTCCTTCGAAATCGACTGACCGGCTGCCGCACCGCGGCTGATCCCGCGGTGCGGCCCGTGTCGTGCGGAGCATGCCGATGAAACGCCTGTGCGCCTTCACCCTGTTGCTGGCCTCCTGGGGCGCGGTCGCGGGCGAGTTCGTCGACCTGCGACGCGCCACCGCGATCCGCGGCGACGCGGTCGCCGGTGCGGCCAAGGTCGCGGTCTGCGTCGCCTGCCATGGGCCCGACGGCAACGCGGTCGTTCCCGCGTTCCCGGCCCTGGCCGGCCAGCACGCGGGGTATCTGTACCAGAGTCTCGACGGCTTCCGCCGCCGGGCCGATCCGGCCTCGCCGATGACGCCGCAGGTGCAGCACCTCAGTGACGCGGACCTGCGCGACATCGCGGCCTATTTCGCGTCGCGCTCGCGTACGCCGGCATCGGGGGCGGCATCGGGCGACAGTGCCGGCGCGCGCCTGTTCCGCGAAGGCGATCCGTCGCGCGGCATCGCGCCGTGCCAGGGTTGCCACGGCCCGGCTGCGCAAGGTCATCCGCTGCGCGCGGAAATGGCGCACTATGATTACTACCCGGCGCTGGCCGCGCAGCAGCCCGACTATCTCGTCGCTCGTCTGCGCCAGTATCGCGACGGCGGCCCGGGCGACACCAGCAACGCGCTCCTCATGCGCGGCGTGGCGCGTCACCTCGACGATGCAGCAATCGCCGAGTTGGCCGCATGGCTCGCCGCGACACCACGCTGAACTTCACTGGAGACTACCGATGAACATCACAGGCAATGCTCCGCAGCAAGACCCGGGCGTCGCGCCGCAACGCCGTCGATTTCTGGTGCTGCTCGCCGCGTGCGGCACCGCGGCGATCGCAGGGCCGGCCATGGCCGATCTGGTGCCTCTGTCGGAAACCGACCCGACCGCGCAGGCGCTGGGCTACAAGGCCGACGGCAGCCAGGTCGACACCACGAAGTTTCCGAAACACACGCCGCAGCAGCTTTGCGCCAACTGCAATTTCTTCCAGGGCACTGGCGCGACCGGGCCTTGCCAGCTGTTCCCGGGCAAGTCGGTCGCTGCCAAGGGCTGGTGCTCGGCCTATGTGGTGAAAGCCTGATTCGGCGACGGCGACGGCGGCGCGTCAGCGGGCGAGGCGTTCGTTGAGGTCACGCAACTTGGCCATCTGCTGGACCAGTTGCGGCACCTGGTCCAGCGCCATCACGAACTTCCACAGGTAGGCAAAGATCGCGTAGACATCGCCGGCGCGTACCGCGTCGCCCTGCGCCAGCCGCGTCAGCGCGACGACGAACAGCGCGATCACGGCGATCTCCATGGCGCCGAAGGCCTTGGCCTCCACATCCGACAGGCGCACGCGCCACCCGCCGAGCGCGCGGAAATGTCGCCGTACCGCGTCGGGTCGGCCGCGCCGCAGCACGTCGATTTCACGTTCGAGACGGTCATTGAGACCCCGGTTCAACGCCAGCGAGCGGCGCGCGAGCCAGCGATTGATCGCCAGCAGCGGCAGCACCAGTACGAGACAGGCAGCGCCGATAGCCGTGTCCAGCCAGAACAGCGTGCAGAGCGAGACGGTAAGCCCGACGACGGCGAACAGTACGGCGGGCACGTCGCGTTCGAGGAAGGTCACGTACTCGCGCGACAGCGCACTGCGCCCGGCGATGATCGACGGATCCACGCCTTCGTCGTGCGCGCGGCGCACGAAGGTGCCGGCAATGTCGGCATAGAGGCGCGCGAACACGCGCGTGTCCAGCATCCTGGCGCTGACTTCGAGCACGAGCGCGGCAACATGGCAGGCGACGAGCCAGACTATCGCCGCGTAGCGCTGCTCCAGCACGCCGTTGATCGCGAGCGCGGTCGCGATCGGATACAGCTGGCCGGCAAGACTCCCGGCCGTCGACACGGCATGCGCGGTCGAGAGCCGGCCGAGGTGTGACTTGACGAAAGCAAGGATCACGCGATGACTCCGTTGCCGGTCGAGCGGTCGGCGCCATCGGCGGCGGCAGCGTGGCAGGATCGTCGCGGCAGTGCGGCCGCCCCCGATCGAGCACGCTGGCCGGCTACTTCTTGCCCTTGATCAACGGCAGGTCGGCCGCGGTCCATGCGGCGACGCCGCCGGACAGGGTGTAGACGCGCTTGAAGCCGGCCTTGGTCAGCCGCGACGCGGCGCGGGCCGAGGTCTGGCCGTTGCGGCAGACCACTGCGACCGGCTTTTCCTTCACCTTGCCCAGATCCTTGTGCTCGGGATCGAACTGCGACATCGCGACGTTCTTCGCGCTCGTGATGTGGCCTTTCTCGAAATCCGGCGGTGCCGAGACGTCGACGACGAGCGCGTTCTCGGCATTGATGAGCCGGGTCAGCTCGGCCGGCGTAAGTTCCTTGTAGCCGCGGAACCAGCGGGTGGATTCGTTGGCGATAACGGCGATGAGGACGCCGAAGAACGCCATCGACAGAATGGGATGGTTGCCCATGAACTCGGGCAGGCGGTGCAGGAATTCAGACATGGAGAGGCCGGAGCCGGTACGCAGTGGGGGGCGCGATTATCGGCGACCCGGCCTTCGGCGCATAGGCCACCGTCATCGAAGGCTCATGAATCGTCCGCGGCGCCGGCGCCGCGCACCGCCTCTGCAGCCCCCCTTAATATGTTGAGGGGGGGTGAAGAGCGATCGCTCAGAACCACAGGTTCTGATCGTTCTGAACGCCCAGCGGGCCGGGTGAAGAGCGATCGCTCAGAACCACAGGTTCTGATCTGTCTGAACGCCCAACGGGCCGGACAGACCAGCGCGCAGCGTTGGCCGTGGTTGTGGATCTGGTGCACGGCCGATGGGCGGCATCGTTTCCAGTTGCTGCGGTGCTGGACGACGCAGATCGGATACGCGACACAGAAGCAGGCGAGCTGGAACTTCCTCAGTCCTGACCAACGATCACCGGCAACCCGCTCATGAGCCACCAGCGCTTTTCTTTTTCGTCCCAGCGCCAGGTCTGCCGGTCCTTGACCGTGCGCTCGCTCTGGCTGTGGTTGTTGATGATGCCGACTTCCGCGAGCACCTGGATCTCGGTCTTGCTGACCTGCACCGGCGACTGCTGGTGATAGAAGCTCACCCGCACCTGGCGGTAGCGGTTCAGGTCCAGCGGGGGTATCGGCTTGGCCTCGCGCACCGCCGGATCGATGAAGGCGATGGCCTGCTCGAAGCCGCCCCAGCGCAGGGTCGCGGCGTAGTCGAGCAGGACCTGGTCCATGGCCTTGTCCTTCTTGCTGCGGGCCTCGGCGGTGCCGGCGGACAGGCACAGCAGTAACAGCGGTAGCAACAGCCAGCGACGCATGCAGCTCTCCCGTAGCGTAGTCGCGCCGGATTGTGACGCAAGCAGGTTCAGGAAACAGGTAAGAAGAGCGGAACGGGCAGGAAAAAGGTTAGAGGATCGAGAAAACAGAGAGCGCGGGTTCTCGATCTTCTCTCACTCCTCTCCTCTCTCCACTGCTTTCATGCCGCGCTGGACTTGGCCTCGCGGCGCAGCGCGACGAAACGCGCATCCAGCGTGGTCGCGAGCTTGCCCGAACTGTCGGCCACGCCGGCCAGGATGCGCAACCGGCCCTTGTTGCGGGAGCCGAGCATGTCGAAGAAATCGTTCCAGCTCTCGCCCTCCGCCAGCCGCGATTCGGCGCGGATCTCACCCCAGACTGGCGCGAGATAGCGCAGCTGAGAATCCTGCACATACACGTCGCAGTCTTCGCCCGCCGCGCGCAGGCGCAGTACGACCAGCGCCCAGCACGACAGGGTCAGCAGGCTGGCCAAACTTCCGCCGAAAGCGCAGCCTTTGTCATTGATGTTCGGCGCCAGCGGCGCCAGCAAGGTCAGGCCATCGGGCTGGTACGCGGCGATCTGCAGCTGCATCGCGCGAGCCAGCGGAATATCGGCGAGGATTTCGCGCTCCAGCGCGTGGATCAGGGCATCGGTCATGGACAACGCAGCAGACAGGACGAACAGGGCGCGCACGGTGCCACGAGCGGTCGCCAGCGGCAAGGCGCATAAGCCCCGTCCGGGCAACCCTGGGCAGAACGGGGCCGTGCTGGTTGGTCCCCTGCGCGGTGCTGGCGTGGTCAATACGCGCCCGGCAGGCAGTGCCGACGGCCTGAGCCGCCGGCTGCGCCGCCTCGGCGCGGAAACCGTCTCGCTTCCGGGTCAGCGCCTGCGGATCGCCGCCGATGCCGCGCGCGCGCGCGCCGAACTGCGCGCGGCGCAGCGTGGAGACGGCGTGGTCTTCGTCAGTCCGGCCGCGGTGCGTTTCGCCTGGAAACTGCTGCCGACACTGCGCCTGCCACAACGCCTGCGGGTCTGTGCCGTTGGCAGCGCGACCGCTGCGGCGCTGCGCCGTCGTGGCGTCGTCGCGGTGATCCAGCCGCAGGGGCGCCAGGACAGCGAAGGTCTTCTCGCCGAAGAGGCCCTGCGGCGCGTGCGCGGCCAGCACTGGGCCTCGATCGGCGCCGCGGGCGGGCGCGACAGCCTGCCTTCTACGCTGCGTCGGCGCGGCGCGAAAGTCGCGTTGGTCGAGGTCTACCAGCGCCTGCCACCCCGCTGGACGCGGCTGCACCATGCGCGCCTGGAAACCGTACCGCGGCCGTTGCTGGTCGTGGTCACCAGCGCCTACGCCCTGGCTCAGCTCGCCACGGCCCTGCCTGCCGGGCTGGTGCTTACGCTGCGTGCTGCCGAGCTCATCGTGAGCAGCGACCGCCTTGCGGGACTCGCGCGCGAACACGGCTTCACACGTATACATGTTGCTGAATCGGCGCTGGCCGCGGATCTCACCGGGGCGTGCGATCGCGCCCTCGCGCGACACCGCTTGTAACCTGGCCGTCATGCGCGCGACGTTGGTCTGCCGACCGCCGGGCACCGATCTTCGGTACGATTGAACCCATGGACATGGATACGCCCGATATCTCTGCGCCGGCGTCGTCGCCCGCGCCCGTGACGCCGCTCCCTTCATCGACGCCGGCTCCACGCCCGCTGCTTGCCGGCATCGCCCTGCTGCTTGCAATGGTGGCGGTCGTCATTGGCGCCGTCGCCTGGTGGCGTACGGCGGCCGATGGCAGCCGCGGGAATGCGATCGCGACGGACATTGCCCTGGCACGTACCGATGTCGACGGCCTGCGCCGCGCGGTCGAGCTCGAACGGCGCGAGCGCGAGATGTTGCGCCAGCGCCTGACCGATGCCGAAAACGTCAACAAGACCTTGCGCGAGGAAGTGCTCGGCGTGTCCGAGCGTGCGCGCGTCCTCGAGGACGCGATTTCCAATCTCGCCGACAGGCGGCTGTCCGGCCACGATGCGCTGCTGCTGAACGAGGCGGAGATGGTGCTGCTCCTCGCGCAGCAGCGCTTCGAACTTTTTCACGACGCGGCCGCCGCGGCGCGCGCCTACCGCATTGCCGACAGCGCACTGGCGGCGCTGCAGGATCCGGTCTTCGCGACCACCCGTGAAACCCTCGCGGTGGAGCTGCGCAGCCTGGACCAGATGAACCAGCCGACCGAAGCCGCAGCGCTGGCGGAACTCGCCGCGCTGCGCGATCAGGTCGCTGCTCTGCCGCTCGCCGCCGCGTTGGATCGGCGCGAGGCCGGTGCCGATTCGAAGCTGTGGCGCGCGCTGGGCCAGTTCGTGCGCGTCACGCGCACCGGCCCGGGCGGTGGCGCCGTCGCCGATCCGGCCTTGTTGCGCAATTTCGTCGCGCTGGAACTGCGGGCCGCCGAACTGGCGCTGCTCGAACGCAACGACGCCGCGCTGCACGCAGCGCTCAAGCGCGCCCGCGCGCAGTTGGCGGACGGCTTCGCCGCCGATGACCCGTCCGTGGTCGCGGCACTTGCCGGGCTGGGCCGCCTCGACGTGCAAAGTGCTGCGGCATCGCCTCGGCCGACGCTGGGCGCGACCTTGAAGGAACTGCGCAATCTGCGCACGGCGCAGGGCCTGCAGCAGGCACTGCCCCGCGTCGATGGGACGCCGGTTCCATGAGGTACTGGCTGGCGGGGCTGTTGCTGGTGGCGGCCATGCTTGCAGCCGCGGTGGGCTATCACTGGCTGGCGAGCGATCCGGGCTACGTGCTCGTGCGCCTGGGCAATACCAACTACGAAACCACGGCCGTCGTTGCGGTCGTCGCGCTGCTGCTGCTCTGGGGCCTGATCGGCGTGGCCTGGCGCCTGGCGCGCTGGCCGCTGCGGCTGTGGTTTCGCCGCGTACGCAAGAAGAGCCGCGAGCGGCTGGCCAATGGCCTCGTCGCGCTGGCCGAGGGCCGCTATCTGCGCGCGGAAAAGGAACTCGCGCGCGCCACCCAGTACCGCGAATTGCGTGCGCCGGCGATGCTGGCGACCGCCCGCGCGGCGCTGGCCCTCGGCGAAACCGCGCGCGCCGATGCGGCACTCGACGAAGCGGCCGAGACCGCGCCGGGCGCGGCGCTGGCCTTGCGGGCACGTCTCAAGCGTGAGCGCGGCGAATTCGCCGAGGCGTATCGCCTGCTGTCCACCGAGGCGCGCACCACCACGCTGGTGCCGGCGGCCTGGGTCGAATACATCGAAGCGGCGCTCGCGACGGGTGAGGCCGAGGCGGCCATGGATGCGCTCGCGCCGCTCGCGCGGACCCAGGCACTGTCCGCGCCCACCTTCGCCGCGCTCGAGGCGCGCGTGCTGGCCGCGGCCCTGACCGCGCAGCGCAGCGCCGACGGACTCAATGAGCAGTGGGCCGGGCTAACCCGTGCCCAGCGGCGCGTGCCTGCGGCGCTGGCCGCCTACGCGCGGCGCATCGCCGAACTGGGCCATCCGCTGCCTGGCATGAGCGAGATCGAGGCTCACCTGCGCAAGGACTGGTCCGAACCCGCGGTGCAGGCCTACGCCGAACTGGCTGGTGCCGATACCGGCGCGCGTCTGCGCCAGGCCGAGGGCTGGCTGCGGCAGCATCCGAACAGCGTCGTGCTGCTGGTCTCGCTCGGGCGGCTCTGTGTCGCCGGACGTCTCTGGGGCAAGGCGCGCGAATACCTCGAGCGCTCGCTCGCGATCAGCGAAACCGCGGCGAGCTGGGAAGCGCTCGGCGACTGCCATTCCGGCGAAGGCAGCCATGCGCTGGCGGAGCACTGCTACCGCAACGCCCTGCGCCTGGCGCGCAACGAGGCGAGCGAGCCGCTGCCCGGCATGGCGCCGCGGCTCGGGCTGGACACGAAGGCCGCGGTCATCGAGCAGCGCAGCGAACACGGCGTGCCGCGCTTGCCGGATGTTGGTTAGGTTCTAAACGAACGGTTGGTGCGACCGTTCCACCGTGCTCCCAGTCCTTTACGCGTCAGCGCCCCTCGGTATCGACGCTCTGCAGGCGCCCGTTCTGAAGCGTCAGGACACGCAGCAGACGCGAGCTGCCGAGATCGTAGGTCCATTCTTCCACGCGTACCGGCGTATAGCGCTCGTTGCCGAAGTTGTCGCGGCGAACGTTGGCCCGGCGCTGGTTGCGCCGCCCGGCTGGCTCGCCGCAGTAGGCGACGATCTCGCCGGCGCTGGTGCCGGCGGTCAGCCCGTCGAGATTGCAGCTGTCGCCGAGCGTGTTCACGCCGTAGCCCAGGGTTTCCTCGTGCTCGAGGCGGCCGTTGAGGAACAGCAGCCGCACCATGAGCCGGCGCGGGCCGAAGTTGTAGTACCAGACGTCGTAGACGTCCTCGATCTGGGTTTCCAGCGGGCCGTTCGCGCCGCGTACGCTGACGCTCGCGAACTGGTCGACATAGAACGGTTCGCCACAGCGTTCGCGCACGGCAAAGTCGCGATCGCCGTCGGCCACCACGCGCGTGCCGCAGCGCAGGGCATGGGCGGGCGCAGCCAGGAGCAGCAGCAGGCACAGCAGGGCGAGTCGCTTCATAGTCCGTGGATCCCGGCGCGGTTGCTGAGGATGTGCGCCAGGACGTCCGGCGCATAGTCGAAACTGTCGTAGTACAGCCGGTCTTCGTCCAGTCCCGCCGCGACGAAGCTGCGCCGGCCCGCATCGATCATCGCCGGCGGCCCGCTCATGTAGATGTCGAACCCGGACAGGTCCGCATGATCCTCAAGCACGGCTTCGTGAACGAGGCCGCTGCGCAGGCCATTGCTGAACTCCGGGTCGGAGACCACCGGTACATAGTGGAAGTTCGAAAACTGCCGCATCCACTGTTGCGGCAGCGGCGCCTGATACAGGTCCTCGGCGCGGCGTGCGCCCCAGTACAGCTGCAGTGACCGCCGCGTGCCCAGGTGCAGGAAATGCTCGATCAGCGCCTTCACTGGCGCGAAGCCGGTGCCGCCAGCGACGAACAGCATCGGCCGTTCGGAGTCCTCGCGCGGCACGAACGTGCCCAGTGGTCCTTCGACGCGCAGTACGTCACCAGGCTGCAGCGCGTCGAAGACATGGCCGGTGAAGCCGCCGCCGGCGACATGGCGGATATGCAGTTCGATGCGCGCATCGCCTTCGGGTGCGTTGGCGATCGAGAACGCGCGGCGCTTGCCGTCGGCCAGCAGCACGTCGAGATACTGACCGGCGAGCCGGTTCAGCCGTTCGCCGTGCGGCGGATGCAGGATCAGCTGCATCACGTCGGCGGCGAGCAGCTGCTTGTGCCCGACGGTCAGCGCCAGCACGCGCCGTGGCATGTCGGCGACGGAGGCGACCTCGCGCGCGAGCAGGATCAGGTCGCTCGTCGGCAAGGCCTGGCACAGCAAGACCTGGTGCTTCGCCTGTTCGCTGGCGTTGAGCCCCGCCGGCGGATTGCGCGGGTAGGTGACATCGCCGGCGACCAGGCTGGCCTTGCAACTGCCACAGACGCCGGCGAGACAGGAATACGGCAGCGCCAGGCCGGCGCGCTGCGCGGCTTCGAGCACACTTTCGCCGGGCTGCACGTCGAAGCGCTTGCCGCTGGCCTGCAGGGTAACGGTATGGCTCACGCAGCGATCCGCCGGAATGACGCGCGATTGTCGCATGCGTCGCCGTGACCGGCGGGTACTCAGGTCCTGACCGGGCCGCTTCCGCCAGCGGCGGCCCCTGCCCTTCCGGCGCGCGCTGCGAACCGGTCTAATCGCCGCTTCGTTCCCTACGCGAGCCCACCATGAGCCTCTGGAAGCAGCAGACCGACCTCGCCACCATGAACAGCTGGAACGAAGGCACGGCAGGACAGTCGCTCGGCATCCGCTTCACCGAGATCGGCCCGGACTTCCTGCGTGGCACGATGCCGGTCGACGCGCGCACTCGCCAGCCGTTCGGCCTGCTGCATGGCGGCGCGTCGGTGCTGCTGGCCGAAACGCTAGGCAGCCTCGCGGCGAATCTCTGCCTGGATCCGGCGGCGGAACTGGCGGTGGGCCTCGACATCAACGCCAACCACCTGCGCGCCGTGCAGTCCGGCGAAGTCACCGGCACCGCCTCGCCGCTGCACATCGGCCGCACGACCCAGGTCTGGGAGATCCGCATCGTCACCGACGTGAACGACCTGTGCTGCATCGCACGCCTGACCATGGCGGTCGTGCCGCGTCGCGACCGGCGCGCGTGAGCGCGCTCGCCCCGTATGCGGACCTGAATCCCGAGCGCGTACTGGCCGCGGTCGAGGCGCTGGGCCTTTACACCGACGGCCGGCTGCTCGCACTCAACAGCTATGAGAATCGCGTCTACCAGGTCGGCATCGAGGACGCGGCGCCGGTCGTGGCCAAGTTCTATCGGCCCGGGCGCTGGTCTGACGCGGCCATCGCCGAGGAGCACGCATTCGCGGCCGAGCTGGCTGCGGCCGAGCTACCGGTGGTCGCGCCCCTGCTGATCGACGGCCGCAGCCTGCACACGACCGGCGCGCATCGGCTTGCGCTGTATCCGCGCCGCGGCGGTCGCGCACCGCAGCTGGAATCGGCCGAGCACCTGCAGTGGATGGGCCGGCTCATCGCGCGCATCCACGGCATCGGTGCGCGGCAGCGCTTTGCCGCCCGCGGCGCGATCGACCTCGCCACGTTCCTGCATGCGCCGGCCGCGGCCGTGCTGGCCTCTCCGCTGCTGCCGACGACCTCGGCGGCACGTTATCGCAGCGCCATCGCCGCGCTGGACGCGCCGCTGCAGCAGCGCTTCGACGCGGTCCAGCCGCAGTGCCTGCGCCTGCATGGCGACTGCCATCCGGGCAACGTGCTGTGGACCGATCACGGCCCGCACTTCGTCGACCTGGACGATGCGCGCCTGGGTCCGGCGGTGCAGGATCTGTGGATGCTCGCAACCGATGCGCGCGCCCTCGACCTCCTGCTCGAAGGCTATGCCGAGTTCCGCGATTTCAATCCGGCCGAACTCACCCTGGTCGAGCCGCTGCGCACGCTGCGGCAGGTGCACTGGGCCGGCTGGATCGCGCAGCGCTGGCACGACCCGGCTTTTCCGCAGGCCTTCGCCTTCGTCGGCGAGGCGCGCTGGTGGGAACAGCACATCGCCGATCTGAACGAGGCGGCGTTGCAGATGCAGGAATAGAGAAGCCAGAGCGCTTTCATTGGCGCAGTCTGGCGCGCTTGGTTACCCTTGCGCCGATGAATGCCACAGCCGATACCGTAGTGACCGCTGCCCGCCCCGATCGCCTGCGCCCGTTGCGGTACCTGTGGCGCTCTCCGGTACTGCTGGTTCATCTGCTGATCGCGTTGCCGCTCGCCCTGATCGTGATCAACCCGCTGGGCGCGCGCCTGCGCATCGGCGGCCAGCGCCTCGATCACTGGATGACCTCGTGGTGGTCGCGCTGGCTCGTACGCTTCTTCGGATTTCGCATACGCCGCTTCGGCGAACCCCATCCGGGCGCGGTACTGTTCGTCGCCAATCACGTGTCCTGGCTCGACATCGAACTGCTCCACAGCCAGGCTTTCCTGTGCTTCGTGGCCAAGGCCGAGATCGGCCGCTGGCCGCTGATCGGCTGGCTCGCGGCGCGCGCCGGCACCATCTACCACCAGCGCGGCAGCGGTCATTCGCTGGCCGCGGTCATGCAGCGCGTGGTCGAGCGGCTGCGCGAAGGCCTGCCGGTCGGCGTGTTCCCCGAGGGCGGCACGGGCGCGGGCGACCGCGTGCGCACGTTCCATGCGCGCATCTTCCAGGTCGCCGTCGACGCACAGGTCCCGGTCCAGCCGGTTGCGCTGCGCTACGGCAACGACGGCCGCCAGGATCCCGCCGTGCCGTTCGGTCCGGGCGAGAGTTTCGTCGGTAATTTCCTGCGCGTGCTCGGCGGCCGCGGCATGACGGCCGAAGTGCATTTCTGTACGCCGATACCGATCAGCGGCGACGAAGGCCGCCGCCGGATCGCGGAACGCGCGCGCAGCGAAATTTGCGTCGCACTCGGCCTGCCCGATACGAACGAGCGTAGCGGCAGCGCCGCCGAGGACTGATTCCATCACTGCCGACCGCGAGCCCATCCCACCCGTGCGCGCCACCGATTTCCGCCCTCACCGCCTGCTGCGCAATGCGCACATACAGTCCGTGCTGGCCTCCAGCGGCATGCGCCGCTGGCTGTTCCGCAAGCGGGGCGCGCTACTCGAGGCGCAGTCGACCGAGCTGATCCTCGATTGCGGCGACGGCGTGCGCCTGCAGGGCTTCCACTCGCCGCAGCAGGCGCGCGAACAGGCGCGCGGCCTGGTCGTGCTGCTGCACGGCTGGGAAGGCAGCGTGCAGTCGAGCTACCTGCTGCATACCGCCGCGCGGGTGCTCGCCGAAGGTTGGGACGTTTTCCGGCTCAACTTCCGCGATCACGGCCAGACGCATCACCTGAATCCGGAGATGTTCCATTCCTGCCGCCTCGACGAAGTCATCGGCGCGCTGCAGGACATCGCGCGCCGTTATGCGCCGCAGAAACTGGCCCTCGTCGGATTCTCGCTTGGCGGCAACTTCGCGCTGCGCGTTGCGCTGCGCGCGCCGGCCGTCGCGCTGCCGCTGAGCTACGCGCTCGCGGTCTGTCCGGCCGTGCATCCGCCCGACATCCTCAGCGCGATCGAGCGCGCGCCCTGGTTCTACCATGCGTATTTCATGCTCAAGTGGCGCGAATCCCTGCGCCGCAAGCAGCGCCTGTTTCCCGAGGCCGCGCGCTTCAGCCGCTCCGAACTCGGTGCCTCGATGCGCCAGCTGACCGCGACCATGGTCGCGCGGCACACCGACTTCGGCACCCTGGACGCTTACCTGGACGGCTATTCCATCGCCGGTGACCGGCTCGCCGATCTGGCTGTGCCGGCGACGATCCTGACCGCCTCGGACGATCCCATCATCCCGGTGGACGGCTTCCATGAGCTCAAGCTGTCCGTGAGCACCGAGCTCGAAATCGCCCCGGCCGGCGGACATTGCGGCTTCATCCGCGACTTCAGCCTGCGCAGCTGGACCGAGGATTTCATCGCCGAGCGGCTGGGCCGGCTCGTGGCCTGACCGGGCGATTCAAGCGCGTTGCCGAAGTTGGCAAGGTGCGCCTAGGCGAGGGCGTCAGTACGGCGGCTGCGGCATAATTGTCGGCTCGCGCCCGCGCGCCCGTTCTCCCCGAAGTGGATCCCCATGCTGCAAGAACTTGCCCGACTGCACTCCGAAGGCCGTCTTGACGAGGCTGAATCCGGCTACCGCGCCGTGCTCGCCAGCGAGCCGGACAATGTCGATGCGCTGCACCTGCTCGGCCTGCTGCGGCGCCAGCGCCAGGACCTGGCCGAGGCGCGCCGCCTGCTGGACCATGCGCGCCGCCTCGCACCGGACCGCGGCGATGTCGCGCTCGAGCTGGCCGGCCTGTATTTCCTCGAGCAAGATCGTGTCGGCGCGCGTGCATTGATCGAAGACACCATCCGGCGCAATCCCAACCAGCCCGGCGCACACACCCTCCTTGCGCGCATCGCCATCGTCGACAACGACCTGGCCAAGGCCGAATCCCTGTTCCGCACCGCGCTGCGTTCCGACGAGAACGACGCCCACGCGATCTCTGGCCTGGGCCGGCTGCTGCTCGATAACGGGGACGTCGACAAGGCGCTGGCCTACCTGAGCCGCGCGACCGAACTCGCGCCCAAGGATGCCGGCATGCAGTTCGCGCTGGCCCGCGCCCTGGTCCTGCGCGGCAACCGCGCATTCGGCGAACAGGCCGCGCGCAATGCGCTGGCCCTGGCGCCCGAACTGCACGGTGCGCGGTACCTGCTCGGCCAGGTGCTGCTCGAAGACGGCAAGATCGAAGAGGCCCAGGCGACGTTCGCGGTGCTCAGCGAAGCACCCGGCTTCCAGGGCATCGCCCGCTTCGGTCTCGGCGACGTGGCGCGCCACCAGCGCCGTCTCGATCAGGCCATCGAACACTATCGCGCGGGCCTGGCTCTGCAGCCCGATCAGGTGCGCGCGGTGCAGCTGCTCGGCAGCTGCCTGGTTTCCGCCGCACGCGAGGACGAAGCGCTGCAGCTCTACGGCGAATTCCTGCAGCGTCACCCGGAAACAGTGGCAATCGAGGCGGCACTGGGCGAACTGCTCGGCCAGCTCGGCGAC